>NZ_CEEDMT010000004.1:0-28508 GCF_979256015.1 Frigoribacterium sp. AC759
GGGGTGGGCGGGGCGGGGGTGGTGCCGGGTGTCTCGAGGGGCATGAGGTCCTGGTGCTCGGCCGACCCGCGCCTCCTCGGTGCTCGTGAGAAGTGCGCACCCCGGTTCTGACGACGGACTGGACACGTCGTCGACACCGGGGATCGGCGGTGGATTCCGTCGAGGCGGCTGAGCCTCGATTCGTCCGCCCACGCTCCCGTGCGGACGGGCGTGCGCTCGGGCGAAGCGGCAAGTATGCAGAAGGTTCCTGATCATCCGCACAGAATCATCCTGCAGAGGGATGCGGGAGGTGCGATGGGAGCACGCAGGAGGCGCGGTGAGGCACGACGGGGCACCGCCGAGCAGGTCAGTGCCGACCGGGTCCGTGCCGACCAGGGCGCCGCCGACCGGGCACCGCCGACCGGATCAGTGCTCGCGCACGAACCGCGGCCCGTCGTACCCGTCGCGCTGCACGATCGCGACGAAGTCGTCGAGCGGGCGCACCCAGAACGAGTAGTCGTCGTAGAGCTTCCGGTAGAAGACGAACCGCTCTTCGGTCTCGCTGTGCCGCCCGGTGCCGACGACCTCGTAGAGCGCGCCCTTGAAGTGCCGGTAGATGCCGGGCGAAGGGGCGGCACCGGGCGAGGGGGCGGCGCCGGGCGAGGGGGCGGCGCCGGGCGAGGGCGCGGAGGTGGGCTCGGGGGTGATCGACTCGCTCATCACGATCACACTACGACCACCCCGCACGGACTCGACTACGGCTCAGGTCCGCGCTAGTTTCGACCCCGGCGCGCCGAGAGGTGCGGCCGCCGGCAGCAATGGCGCTGACGACGGCCGTGCCTCTCGGCGAGCCCTGCGCACGCTCGTCGCCTCGACGCGGAACCCCCGCATGAGCATCGAACCCCGACGTGACAGGGTGCGATGCTCACGCGGGGGTTCGACGTGGTGCGGTGGATCAGATGGCGGCGCGGATCTCCGCAGCGGCCGCGGCGACGTCGTCCGCACCGTAGATCGCGGCACCGGCGACGGCGACCTGCGCACCGGCGTCACGGACCGAGCCGACCGACGACGCCTTGACGCCGCCGGCGACGGAGAACGGCACGCCCGAGGCCTTGCCGGCCTCGAGCAGCTTCTCGAATGTGAAGCCCTCTTCGGCCTGCTCGTCGAGACCGGCGTGCATCTCGACGAACTCGGCGCCGAGCTCGACGACCTCCTTCGCGCGGGCGGCCTTGTCGCTGACGCCGATCAGGTCGACGACGATGCCCTTGCCGTGGGCCTTGGCGGCCTTGACGGCACCGGCGATGGTGCTGTCGCCGGCCACGCCGAGCACGGTCACCAGGTCGGCGCCGGCCTTGAAGGCCTCGCCCGCCTCGAGCTCGCCGGCGTCCATCGTCTTGAGGTCGGCGAACACGATCTTGTCGGGGTGCGCCTCTTTGATGGCGGTGATGGCGCGGAAGCCCTCGGCCTTGATCAGGGGCGTGCCCAGCTCGATGATGTCGACGCTCGGGGCGGCGGCGGCGGCGAGCTCGAGAGCGGCCTCGGTGGTCAGGGTGTCCATGGCGAACTGCAGCTTCATGTGGTGCTCCTTCTATGAGGTGGGGTGGAACGGGATCCGAGGAGGCGCGGTGCGACTACTCGAGGTTGGCGTGCCGCGGCCAGAGGTCGTCGGCGTCGATGCCCGAGCGCTTCCACAGCGAGTGGAAGATCGCGTCGCCGACCAGCACGACGACCTGCTCGAACAGGCCGCCCGCGTACTGCGCCGACGCGTCGCCCGAGCGGTCGAGCTTCTCGGCCGCGGGGACGATGACGACGGCGGTCGCCAGCTCGGCCAGGGGCGACGAGGAGGCGGTGGTCACCGCGGCGACGCGGGCGCCGGCCTCGGTCGCCGCCTCCGCCGCACGGACGATGCCGCCCGTCGTGCCCGAGCCGCTCGCCGTCAGCAGCACGTCGCCCTCGCGGATCGCGGGGGTGGTGACGTCGCCGACGACGTGCACGGTCAGCCCGAAGTGCATGAGGCGCATGGCCGTCATGCGGAGGGCCAGACCCGATCGACCGGCGCCGTGCACGAAGACGCGGTCGGCGTCGGCGAGCAGCCCCGCGACGGCCTCGAGACCGTCGGGGCTCGTCTCGACCACGGCGCGGAGGGCCTGGTCGACCTCGGCGCGCACGAGGTCGAGCGCGTCGGCGGGTGCGGGGGCGGCGGTGTCGCTGGTGGCTGCGGGAGGCATGGGTACCACCCTCCTCGCCCGCACCTCCTGATGCGCCGTGCATCCGACGGGGTGTGACTATCCGTTCGGGTAGGTCGGGTTGTGGAGGATAGGTTGAGGCCATGCCCGACACAGCCGCCGCAGCAGCCGACACCGCCCAGCCCCTCGTCGATCTGCCGTCGCCCGCGAGCCGGTCGCTCGTCGTCGAGCACGCCCGGTCGGTCGCCGAGCTGGTCGACCGGCAGGCCCTCACCCTCGAGTCGCTGCTCGCGACGCTCCGGTCGTCGCGCCTCGACGACCGCGCCGCCCGCACCATGGCCATCGACATCGCCGCCTCGGCCATGGTCGAGATCCGCACCGAGACCGATCACCAGCGGTCCCTGCTGCTCGAGCCGGTCGTCGGGGCCTTCGCGCGCCTCCGGAGCGATCTGCGACCGCTCGTCCGCTTCGGCGACCTCGACGTGCAGTTCGTCGAGCCTCCGGCGACGGGGCGCGCGCTGCCCGGCGAGGTCGCCCACGCCGCCCGCGCCATCGTGCGGAGCGCCGTGCTCGCCCTCGTCGACACCGGAGACGCGCGGCGCGTGCGGATCCAGTGGGACTGCGACGGGCTCAACCTGCTGATGAGCATCCGCGACGACGGGGCCGGCGCCCTCACCGTGCGCGACGACTCGCTGCGGCCCATCGCCGAGCGGGTCACGGCGCTCGACGGCTCGCTCTCGGTCGCCTCGACGCCGGGGTGGGGGTCGGACGTCGCCGTCTCGCTGCCCCTCGACCCGCCCGCCGAGAGCGGGACGCTCGACGAGACCGTGGCGCTGAGCGGGCGCGAACGCGAGGTGCTGCGGCTCGTGGCGTCGGGCGCGCGCAACCGGGCGATCGCCGACTCGCTCGGGATCAGCGAGAACACCGTGAAGTTCCACGTCTCGAACCTGCTGCGGAAGGCCGGCGCCCGCACCCGGGCCGAGCTGACCGCGCTGACGCGGTAGCGCTGGCCGCACCGGACTGCAGGAGGCGCGGTGCCGGCAGGAGGCGCGGCGCCGGCAGGAGGCGCGGCGCCGGCTGTCCGCGCCGGCCAGCCGGCTCATCGCTACACCCGGTTTTCGGCGATACACCCCGATGAATGCGGGTGTCACGCCGAGAACGGGGTGCCGCGCCGGGGAACGGGGTGCCGCGCCGGCGCGCGGGACGCGCGGCAGGCAGCGGCGCGCGGCGCTAGCGCTCGAGCTCGACGAGGCGGGCGCGGTGCGTGCTCCAGCTGCCGACCTCGGCGTAGCCGTCGCCCAGCAGCTCGCGCAGTCCCGACTTCGGCGACGTGCTGCCGTCGGCCGCGACGTACTCGACGAACCAGACCCGCGGAGCGTCGTCGAACCGACCGGCCGCGGCCGCCTCGGGCACCGTCAGCACGTCGTCGCGCCAGCCGTCGGCGTCGACGAACGGCGTCTTCAGCGTCACGTCGCGCAGCCCCTCGAACCCGTCGGGGTAGGTGTGCAGTGCGAGTCGCGGCTCGATCGACGGCTTGGGCGACTCGTCGAAGACGAGGGCGTCTCCGGCGACGGCGTGCTCGCCGACCAGGGCGCTGAGGTCCTGCCAGCCGGTCGCGTTCTTCGCGTACGGTCCGCGCTGGTCGAGCCACACGGGTGCGGCGAGCCCGACGACCACGGCGACGCCGAGGGCCGCGACGGCCGTCCGCCGCGAGGCGAGCACGTCGATGCCGATCGCGACGAGGATCGCCACGGCCGGAGCGCTGAACGACAGGTACCGGCCCGAGAACGCGGGCACGGCGAGGTTCAGCGCGAGCAGTGCCACCGCCGGCACGAAGGCCAGGAGGAGCGCCGTCACCGTGAGGACGCCGCGCGGTGTCACCGAGAGGGCGGCCGACCAGCCGTCGCGGGCGCGGTGCAGCAGCCCGGCGGCGAGCGCCACGACGGCGACTGCGACCAGCGCCCAGGCGACGACGGCGAACCGGGTGTCGCCGAACCACAGCTCGACGAGCAGGGCGCGCGGGCTGGTCGTGTCGCGCCGCGCGAGGAACGACACCTGCCCCCGCTGCGCCACCGAGAACACGACGATGGGCGACACCGCGAGCAGCGCGACCACGACCGTCGCGACCCAGGCCCGCACGACGTCGCCGCCCTCGCGCAGGCGCGCCGTGCCTCCCTCGGGGTGCCGTGCCGCGCCTCCTTCGGGGATGCTCGCCGCGCCTCCTTCGGGGATGCTCGCCGCGCCTCCTTCGGGAACATGCGCCGCTCCTCCTGCGGCAGCGGCCGGGCGGGCGTCGCGGGCCAGCGCGAGCAGCAGCAGCGCGTGCACCCCGACGATCAGACCGAAGTAGATGAACACGCCCACCCCCGCGCCGGCGAGCACGCCGTAGACGACCCAGTCGGCCCGGGAGGCGCGGTGCCGGGAGGTCACGATCCGCACGAGGGCCCAGGTGCTCCAGACCGCGAGGGCGGCCCCGATCGCGTACGACCGGGACTCGGTGCCCATCGAGGTGACACGGGGCAGCACGGCCGCGACGATGCCGGCGATCACGGCGAGGCGACGGGTGCCGAGGCGGTCGACGAGGAGCACGACTCCGGCGACCATCGCCCCGACGGCGAGCGCCGAGGGCAGGCGGGTCGAGAAGGGGGAGGCGCCGAACAGGTCGATCCAGAAGTGCAGCCCCAGGTAGTAGAGACCGTGCACGGCGTCGATGTGCCCGACCATGTGGAACAGGCTCGGCAGGGGGCGCTGGGCCGACATGACGCTCGCGGCCTCGTCGCCCCAGAACGACGGGATCCACGAGCCGGCCGCGGAGATCGCGGCGGCCAGCAGGCCGAGCAGGATCGCGAGGCGGACCGGCGGGCGGGCGGTTGCGGCGCTTGTGCTTGTGCTGCGGGCGCTGGTGCCGGTGCTGGTGCTGGTGGCGCTTGTGCTGCGGGTGCCGGCGCCGGCGTCGGCGCCGCGGGTGCTGCCGCCGGTGCTGGTGGCGCTTGTTCTGCCGGTGCCGGTGCTGGTGGCGTCGGCGCCGCGGGTGCTGCCGCCGGTGCTGGCGCCCCGATCAGCGGCGGCGGAGTGAGCCGAGGCGGCGGGGTCGGCGGCGGGGTGAGCCGATGCGGCGGCGCCCGGGGAGGGGGTCGATGCGGGGGTCACGGGTGCCTCTCCGACCCGGGGTCGGTCCGCGAGTCGCGGCCGAGGCGGCCGACGGGCACCCGCAGGCCGAGGGGCGGACCGCGGAGGCGGCGCCCGGCTCGTTCCGGACGGTCGACCGCACGAGACGGCCGCCGCCAGGGTATCCACGCAGGCTGCGGGGCTCCTGCGGAGCGCGCCTCCTCTGCGCTTCGCGGCCAGCGCCTCCTGCCGCGGTGCTCGCGCCGTGCGGCGACTCCCGCCCATGAACCGCGTTCGCGAAGAAGAACCGCGCTGTATCGCGGTTCATCTTCGCGAACGCGGTTCTTCGCGGGGCGGAGCAGGGCGGAGCAGGGCGGAGCAGGGCGGAGCAGAGCGAAGCAGGGCGAAGCAGGGCGGAGCCAGCACCGGCGGCGCCGCGCGCGCCCGCGCCGCTAGGCTCGCCGGATGGTCACCGTCGTGCTCCCCTGGCGTCCGCAGCCCAGCCGCATCGCGGCCTTCGAGGTCGTCCGCGACTGGTACGCCGAGGCCCTGCCCGACGCCGAGATCCGCACCGTCGACTCCCCCGACCCCGTCTTCAACCTGGCCCAGTGCCGCAACCTCGGCGTCGCGGTCCTCGCCGACGACGAGATCGCCGTCATCGGCGACGCCGACACCCTGCCCCAGCGCGAGCCCCTCCTCGCCGCGATCGACGCGGCCCGCGACAGCGGCCGCGTGCACCTGCCCTACACGGAGTACCACTGGCTCGGTCGGGAGGGGACCACGCAGGCGGCCGCCGGGACGCCCCTCGAGCAGTGCGACTTCGAGCTCGTGCGGGGGGCGTGCTCGGGGGTGTACGTGACCCGCGCCTCCTCGTGGCGGAGTCATGGCGGGCAGGACGAACGTTTCAGAGGCTGGGGCTTCGAGGACGCCGCTTGGTATCTCGCGCACAGCACGCTGCTGGGTGAGGCTCCGCGGCGGCACGAGGGCATGGTCTTCGCGCTGCATCACCAGGCGGAGGTGCGCGAGGGCCCGCAGTACGACGCGAACGCCGCCCTCATGGAGCGCTATCGCGAGGCCACCGTCAGCCCCGAGGCGATGCGCGCGGTCGTCTTCGGCTGACGCCGCGCGCCCCGCCCCGCGCCGCGCCGCGCCGCGCCTAGCGCCCGCCCCGCGCACCCTGGTCAGAAGACGCCCCTCCGCGCCCCCAGAAGGGCCACTTCCGACCAAGGTGCGCCCAGCGCACCGCCCGCGCAACGCACCCTGGTCAGAACACGCCCCTCCGCGCCCACTGACGGGCCACTTCCGACCAAGGTGCGCGGCGCACCGAGCGCACCGAGCCGAGGAGGCGCGGGTCGCCCACGTCAGCGCCCCGCGGTCAGCGCCGTCGCGGCTCGCACCCTCCCCGGCACCTCGTTCAGCGACGAGGCGAGCGCGGCCAGGCGCGCCGCGGCGTCGGGCGCGCTCTCGTGGAGGGCGAGCACATGCCGCAGCGCCTCGACCAGCTCGCTCTCGGTGGCCGTGTTGGGCGGCAGCGCGACGCCGAAGCCGGTCCGCTCGAGCGCGGCGGCCCCCGCGAACTGGTCGGTCGAGAACGGCAGCACGACGAGCGGCACACCGGCGGTCATCGCCTCGGTCACGCTGTTGTTCCCCCCGTGCGTCACGGCCGCGGACGCCGCCCCGAGCAATCTGACCTGCGGTAGGAACTCCCGTACGAGCCAGTCGGACGGGATCTCGCCGAGGTCTTCACGTGCGCCCGACCCCAGTGCGATCGCCGCTCGGACGCCGAGCGTGCGGAGCGCCCCGGCCACGCGCCCGAGCACGTCCGAGCGCACCGAGAGGAAGCTCCCGAAGCTCACGTACACGAAGGGCTCGGCGGGTGCGGCGGGTTCCTGTCGGCGGGGGCGGGTCAGCGCTGACCCCCCGCCGATGACGGGAACCCGCCGAACCGCCGCGCCCTGGGCCAGCCAGGCCTCGACCTCGGGGTCGGCGGGCTCGGTGCGCACCGCCGAGCCGAGCCATACGTGCGGCGGCAGGAGCTCCTCGCGCGCGGGGTCGGCCAGCTCGCCCGGGTAGTTGTAGAGCAGCAGCTCGCCGTGCTCGCCGAACGCGCTCGTCGACGGCGGCAGGTGCGGGGCCAGCTCGGCGAGCGCGGTGTTCCACTCGGCGGTGAACGACGCGTCGACCCGTTCGCAGAGCTCGCGCAGCCCCGTGATGCCGGCCGTTCCGTCGTCGCCCCGACCCGCGCCTCCTGCACCACCCGCAGCACCGACACCCGCAGCACCGGCGCCGACACCCGCACCCGCAGCACCCGCACCGCCGGCCTCCGCCGCGAACGCCGCAGGCCACTCCGGCGGGCAGCCGTAGACCTCGTCGCCGACGGGCAGCGCCGTCGGGTGCCCGAGCACGACGTCGGCGTAAGGCACTCCCCCGGCGACGAGTGCGAGGCGGGCGCTAAAGGCGAGGTGGTCGACGATGATGCGGTCGGGCGCGACCGACTCGACGACCGCGAGCACGGCGCGGGCGGTCTCGACGGGCTGCCACATGAGGTCGGTGAGCCGCTCGCGAGCCTGGTACGACAGGGTCTCGATCATGCCGACGCGGGTCGCGTCGAAGAAGCCGCGCAGCGAGGCGTCCTCGTCGGCGACCTGCTCCTCCGCGCGGATGACGCCCGGGTTCGAGCCGCGACCGAGCTGCAGGTGCGCTCGTTCGAAGCCGAACGACTCGACGATGGAGGCGGTGGCCGGCCCGGTCGCCACGACCACCCGTTCGCCGCGCTCGCGCCATTCGGTGGCGAGGGTCGCCAGCGGCAGCAGGTGCGAGGCGTAGTCGGGGCTGATGACGAGCAGGGTCATCGGCTGCTCACGCTCCATTCGCGTTGTTCGAGCTCGTCGTGGTGCACGGTCTCGTACACGCCGGTCAGTGCTCGGGCCATGGCCTGGATGGTGAACGACCGCTCGACGGTGTCGCGTGATCGGCCGGCCCGCGCCTCCGTCGTCTCGTCGCCCGCGGCCTCGAGCGCCTGGCCCATCGCGCTGCGGAGGGCGTCGACGTCCCAGGTGCGGGTGAGGTAGCCGGTGTCGCCCTGGCGCACGTAGGTCGACGGCCCGCCGCCCTCGGGCGCGACGACGAGCAGACCCGAGCCCATCGCCTCGAGCAGCGCGATGCCGAACTCCTCTTTGAGGCTGCCGCAGACGTAGACGCCGCGGGGGGCCGCGAGCCCCGGCACCCCGAAGCGCGCCGCGGCGACCCAGCGGGCGACGGTGTCGTTCGGGCGATGCCCGGGCAGCAGCAGGCCGGAGGCGCGGTGGCGGTCGGCGGAGATGATCCCGTCGATGAGGTCGAGCTGCTCGCGCTCGTCGGCGCTCGGCTGCCGCAGATCGCCGCCGATCAGCAGCAGATTCGCCCGGTCGCGCAGCGGCCCGGCAGCGCCTGCGCCCGCACCGCCGCCGTCGGCCGCGCCCGCACCACCGCCGCGCGCACCTCCGCCGGCCCACGCCTCGACGATCGTCGCCATGCCCTTCACGCGGTGCAGCCGCCCGACGCTGACCAGCAGCGGCAGATCGCGCCGCTCGGGAGGCAGGGTCTCGAGCAGCTCGCGCAGCTCGGCGAGCGGCGGGGTCGGCGGCAGCCCCGCGGCGTGCTCGGCGGCCTCGCACACCGCGCGGTCGACCACGTCGAGATCGATGCCCTCGGGCACGACCGTGTGGCGTTCGGGGTGCGCCGTGATGTCGATGCCGACCAGTTCGCGCATGTCGCGCTGCAGCTCGGGTCGGGGGAACAGCACGGTGTGCGACGCGTTGGCCGCGAGCTGCTGCACCAGTCGGGTGCGGAACCAGAAGTGCTCGCGCTCGTCGACGTCGCCGAAGGTCTCGCGGGTCAGACCGCCGGCGAGGTCGAGCGACTGGATGACGGCGTGCGGATCGGGCGCCACCGTGAACACCACGGGGATGTCCAGCTCGCGCGCCACGTCGGACGCCGCGAGGCTGCCGACGTCGGCCATGCGCAGGTGCAGCAGGTCGACCCCGCCGCTCGCGCGCAGGATGCGCCGGATGCCGCGTCGGGCCGCGACCCGCAGCGGCCAGGCCGTGGCCGACGAGACCGGTTCGCTGAGCAGGGGCACCCGTCCGTAGGTGTGACCGGTCGTGGTGGCGGCGATCCGTTCGACGCTGTCGAGCGCCCCGGCGGCCGAACCGCGCGAGAGGGTGACCACGCGGCCGACGTGACGGGTATCGGGCTCGCGACCCGCGCCTCCTCGGCTGTCGGGCTCGGTCTGAGCACCGAAGCCCGCGCCGAAGCCGCCGCCCGCGTCGGAGCCGGCCGACGCCCCGGCGGCGGAGCGCCCCGCCAGCGCGTCGCCGAGCCGCACGAGCAGCGTCGCGATCCCGCCGTTGTCGCCGCTGCCCGCCTGCGTCAGGTCGGCGTCGATGTCGGCGTGCAGGAACAGCTGGGCGACGGTCAGGTCGCCGGTCGGTGCGCGGAGCTCGTCGGGTCGTGCCGAGAGATCGACGACGGCCAGCCGTGCGACGTCGCCGAGGAACCCCTCGTGCCGCGCGAGCCCGTCGACCGCCGCGGCGACCGCGGAGTCGCCCTGCCGCTGCCCCAGCGCGGAGACCGCGGCGACCCGGACGCGCTCGTGCTCGCCGGGGTCGAGGGCGATGGTCAGCAGCGGTCGGGTCGCGATGGCGGCGCGTACCAGCCCGAGCGTCTCGACCAGCCGGTAGCGCGCATCGGGCTCGTGCACGCCGAGCAGCGCGCCCTCGAGCCCGACGGCGACGAGGGCGGGCGACGACGACGTCCACTGCTCGAGCGTGCGCTGCGCGACCATGCCCGTGAAGCCGCCCGTCGCGACGAGGCCGATCAGCCGCCCGATCGTGTCGTAGCGAGGGAGGCGCTGGCTGAGCGCCGAGGCGGCGTGCTCTCTCAAGAAGGTGCGGTCGCTCGACAGCAGCCCCGAGAGCACGACGTCGGCCGCGTCGTCGAAGACCTGCGCGAGGGCGTTCGTGGCGGCGATGGCGACCAGCTGGTCGTCGCTCGAGAGGGCCGTGCGCAGCACGCGGATGGTGCGGGGCCCGCCGGTGCGGGCGGCGTCGAGGGCCAGCTCGTCGGCGAGGCGCATGGAGTCGACGAGGCGCTCGGCCTCGTGGATCGCGTCGAGCGAGGTCTGGATCCCCATGTGGTGCCTCTCGAGGTCGTGTGCCGTGCCGCCGGTGCGTCGCGCCCGGACTCCCCGGGCAGAGGGGAGCCTATCGCCGCCCGGTGACACTCTCGCGCGGGCCCGATCCGCGCGGGCGGGGCCCCTGGCGGTGGGGCGGGTCCGTGTCATCGGCGGCGGGTCAGCGCTGACCCGCCCCGGAGGACACGAACCCGCCGCAGCCCGTGTCCGAACCCCCGCAGCTCGCGTCCGAACCCGCCGCAGCCCGTGTCCGCAGCCCGTGTCCGAAGCCCGGCTCCGCCGTCCGGTACCGTCGTCTCGGCGCGGAACCGCGACCCCCCATCACCACCCCCGGAGGCCCCGTGCGCATCGTCACCATCGGAGACGTCGGCGTCGTCGACGACATGATCCACATCGGCGACGAGGCCATGTTCGACGAGTTCGCCGCGCAGCTGCGGGCCCGCGGCGCCTCGATCACCGGGGTCTCGTCCACCCCCGCCGAGACCGCCTCCCGCTACGGCATCGAGGCCGTGCCCGCGCTCGATTTCTCGCCGGCCACGACCGGCGGCCGTGAGGGTCAGCTGGAGCGCAGGAGGCGCGTGCTGGCCGCCGCCGACGGCGACCGTTCCGCACTCCCCGCCTCCGACACCGCGTGGCAGGCGATCGAGGCGATCCGCGCCTCCGACGCCTTCGCCGTCGCCGGGGGCGGCAACATGGCGTCGCTCTGGCCGATGCACGTGTTCGAGCGGTCGACGCTCGCCGAGCTCGCGCGCCGCGCGGGCAAGCCGTACGTCGTGACCGGGCAGACGATCGGGCCCGTGCTCGACGGCGACGACCGCGCGCTCGTCGCCGAGCTGCTGTCGGGCGCCGAGCTGGTCGGATTGCGCGAGCGCGCCTCGTTCGAGCTGGTCCGCACGCTCGGCGTGCCCGAGTCGCGGCTGACGGCGACGATCGACGATGCGAGCTTCGTCGGGGTCGCGACCGACGCCGCGGCGCCCGCAGCCGGCACCGCGGCCGCCGCGCCCGCGGCCCCGTACTGCGCGGTCAGCCTCTCCGCCCACGTGGGAGCCGCCGACCGCACCCTGTTCGCGGAGGCCGTGGCGCGCCTCCTCGATCGGGTCGTCGACGAGACGGGGCTCGAGGTCGTGTTCCTCGCGCACTGGGCGTCGTTGCGGGCCGACGACGAGCGCGGCGATTCGCTGCTGCACCGCGCCGTCATCGACCGGATGACGCGGCCCGCCCGCGTCGAGCCGACCACCGACACCCCCGCCGCCGCGCGCTTCGCCCGGGAGGCGGCCCTGCACCTCACGAGCCGGTACCACCCCGCGGTCTTCGCCGTCGCGGCGGGCGTCCCCACCGTCGGCATCGCGGTCGACGACTACACGACGGTCAAGCTGACCGGGGCGCTGGCGAACTTCGGTCAGTCGAGCGTCGTCTCGGCCGAGCAGGTGCTGGCCGGCTCGGCCGACCAGGTCGTGCTCGACGCCTGGGGCGCGCGCGACGCGGTGCGCACCGCCTGGGAGGCGCGGGTCGACTCCGCCCGGACCGCCTCCGCCGCGTGGTGGGACCGCGTCGCCGCCGCCCTCCGCGCGTAGCCCGCGCCGCGCCCGCGCCGCGCCCGCGCCGCGCCTACCCCGCGCCGCGCCGCTACATCCGCTTTTCGGCGCTACACCCCGGTAGATGCGGGTGTAGCGCCGAAAACGGGGTGCCACGCGAGCGAGCCGGCGGCGCGCCGGCTCGCGAGCGAGGCCACGCCTCAGCCCCGGTCGAGCGTGATCGTGTCGCGCGCCCCCGCCGCGGCGTCCGCCGCCAGGGTGCCGGTGCGGGCGAAGTCGGCCCAGATCTGCCGCACCCGGCGCCCGCGGCGGTCGACGTCCTCCCACGAGCTCGAGCCGACCAGCCGGGTGTGCCCCCACGACTCGCGGCCGCCGAGCAGCAGCGGCACGTCGGTCACGTGGGCCGCACCGAACTCGGCGCCCTCGGGGGCCCAGGTCATCCGGTACCGGACGGCCCTCCCGCCGGAGGCGCGGTGCCGGTCGGCGAACGCCCGAGCGTCCCGGCCGTAGATCACGTGCGTCGTCCCACCGACCAGAGCCCTGCGCACCAGCCCGCCCACCACCGGCAGCGCGGCCAGGCGACGGAGCACCGGGATGAACGCCAGGAACAGCCCGGTCTCCTCGCTCGTGGTGCCGATCAGCAGGTCGATGTGGGGGGCGACCCGGCGCCAGGCGGCGTCGCGGTCGGCTTCGGCGGGCAGGGGCGCCTCGTCGTACTGGAGCCCGAACGCCATGCCGCCGCGCAGGCCGAACCGTCGGGCGGCCTTCTCGGCGACGGCCTGCCGGGCGAGCACCTCGTCGACGGGGGCGTCGCGCGACGGGGTGCCGACGGCGGCCGCCATCGCGGCGGACATCTTCGAGCGCCCGGAGGTGATGCCGAGCGGGGCGCTCTGCACGATCGCCCGCTGGAAGAGCCCTGCGGCGCCGTCGCTGATCATCAGGTGGGCGATGGCGTCGCCGCCCGCGGACTGCCCGAAGAGGGTGACGCGGTCGGCCGCGCCGCCGAACGCCTCGATGTTCGCGTGCACCCAGCGGAGCGCCTCGAGCTGGTCGAGGAGCCCGAGGTTGGCGGGGATCCGGTCGCCGTCGCCGAAGAAGCCGAACAGGCCGAGACGGTAGGTGACGGTGACGACGACCACGCGCTGCTCGACGACGAGCGCGCGGGGGTCGTAGACGGAGAGGTCGCCGGCGCCGGTGACGTACGAGCCGCCGTGGATCCACACCATGACGGGCAGGCGCTCGCCCGGTCGGAGGTCGGCGGGGAGGGTGACGGAGAGGAACTGGCAGCTCTCGTCGGCGACCATGCCGTCGGCGGCGCCTTCGATGAGGGCGCTCAGCGTCTCGGAGGGCAGCTGCGGAGACCCGGGCGAGCGGTCGAAGGCGAGCACGGGCTCGGTCGAGGGCGGCACCGGGCGTGGTGCGGTGAATCGGTCGGACTCGGCGTAGCGGATGCCCGTCGCCCGCACGACGTCGCCGTCGACCCGGCCGACGATCGGGCCGGCCGGTGTCTCGAACCGTCGCCGCGCCTCCTCGGGGATCGATGCTGCAGGAGGCGCGGCGCGAGAGCTCTGTTCGGTCACCCCGCCACGCTAGGCCAGCCCCCTGCGCCCGGCCCGCGAGCCGCCGCCCCGGCCCGTCACAGAACCGCCTGGACACAGCGGCAGGACTCACGGGCTTGAACAGCACGCACATGCCACTCCAGGGTCGAGAGATCCAGCTCCCTGATGGAACCCGAGAGAGTCGGCGATACACCGAGAAGCAGTCGCACGGCCTCCCACGCCGTCAAGCTGCCGACGACTCCCGCGATGGGGGCGATCGATCCAGCTGGGCCGGCGGACTTGATCACCTGGGCCTGGGTCCCCACGTCGTCATCGGCGGTAGTCGCGCGGACGCAGAACCAGCACACCGTCTCACCGGGAATCACCGAGACGCCCGGCGCCCCGAGGACGGCCCCATAGGCCCCTCCGACGATGTGCGGGATGCCCATCGCCATGCAGGCCTCGGCCACGATGTCGGAGGCCAGTGTCACCGTGGGGTGATCGGCGCAATTGATGACGAGATCACAGCCCGCGATGATCTCGCGCAGAGCGGCCACCGTTCGGATGGTCCGGTTCCGGGACGTGACCCGGATGGATGGGTCGATCTGCTCTACGCGGCGTCGCGCCGCCTCGACCTTGATCGAACCGACGTCTTCCAGTCGGAACAGGACCTGCCTGTTGAGGTTGCTGACTTCGACCACGTCTGCGTCGATGACATCGAGGTTGCCCACTCCCGCCGAAGCGAGCGCCTGGACGACCCACGAGCCTGCACCGCCGACCCCGACGACTGCTACTCGAGAATTCCGGAGGATCGACTGAGCCCCGTCCGACGTGGAGGCGTCGATGAGATCCCCCGACGCGAGCATGTCGTCGAAGAGGCGCAGCTGCCGGCTGTGTCGTCCCGAGACGTCCCGACTCGGGGCCGAGACCGCGAGGAGACGTTCTTCGGCGAGCGCATCGATGATGGCTTCGACGTCGCCGCGTGGAACAGCCGGCGCCACGGCCCATCCGAGCTCCTCCGCCGTCTTGGAGCCGTCCATCTTCGAGACGACTTGCGGCACCCACGCCTCGACGTCGAATGTGGAGACCGTCCTCTCGTAGGGGTTTCTCACCTGCATGCGCCCGTCCTCTCCGATCGCGACGACGATGCTGTCGCGAAGCCGTGGTCGGGTGCCGGGTTCGTATCGCTCGGTCATGTCGCCTCAGCTCTCATGACGATCAGCGGGTCGGTCGTCAGCGCGGACCGCAACGGCGCGACGGCGGCGAGAGTGAGCGCGACCACGGTCACGCCGACGACACCCCCGGCGAGACTCCAGGGGATCGGCTGGGGGAGGGCGACTCCGAGCAGACCCGAGACGAGGCCCGTGCCGAGGAATCCGCCGACGAGCCCACCTGCGACCCCGCCGAGGATCCCGACGACGGCCACCACTGTGACGTCTGTCGCGATGACGCGGGCCACGAAGCGACGATCGGCGCCTATGGCGCGCAAGATGGCGAGGTCCCCTCGACGCCTCTCGACGTTCGAGTTGAGGGCGCTGCTCGCACCCAGGGCACCGAGTCCGATGGTCAGAGCGACGACTGCGAAGAGTCCGGCGGTGAGTCCGACGATCTCAGTCGTAGCGCGTGTCCTGGTCTCGTGTCCTGTGATGACCTGGACTCCAGGTTGCTGTCCGACGAGGTCATCCACGCGTTCCGCGAGCATCTCGGGTTCGACACCCGGCGCTGCGGAGATGTCCCACCTGCTCACATCGACGAATCCCAGAGCACGGCCGAGCGACCGGTCGACGACTATCTGCTGACCAGTCGCCAGCGAGGTGAAGGTCCCTGCGATGGTCACCTCGCGGTCGACTCCGCCTCTCGTCAGGACGACGTCGTCGCCCGCCTCGACACCGAGCATCTCCGCCACCCCCCGAGGCACGGCGATGCCCGAGGCGGCGCGCACGCTGGCCGCCCCTTCCGTGTCGCCCACATCGAGCCACGGCAGTTGGGCGACGTCGAACCACGCGTCGCTGTCGACCGCCTGGACAGGCACATCGATGACGGACGTTCCACTGCTGAGGCTGGCCGTCCCCGTCGAGGCGGAGGCTATGAGTCCGACGCCGTCGACGCTGCCGAAATCGGGGACCTCCCTGAGCGGGACCATCGACGTCACCTGCACGTCCGCCCCGAACTGCCGCTCGATCTGCGTGACCGTCGCGTCGGACACCGCGCCCACAGTCGATGACAAGAGCACCCCGCCGAACACGACCATCGCAACCGGCGCGGCCACCTGCCGCCGCACGGTGCGCTCGTCTCGCGAAGCCAGCTCTCCGCTTCGGAGACAGCGAGCCGTGATGACGGACGCCGGCCGAACGAGAGCCCGCGCGGCGATCATCGAGAGCAAGGCGCACCCGACGACACCGAGCATGGCGAGGTTCGTCCCCCCTGAGGCCGCTGCGATGCACACGCCCGTGACGGCCGCCGAGCCGATGATGAGGCTGACTGGACGAGCACGGCCAGCGGCTCGAACATCGCGGTCTGCCAGCCCCCGAAGCTGCAGGGCGGGCGAGATGCCCATCACCTCGCGGACGGCTCGGAGGGCGCCGGCACCACCCGCGACGATCCCACCCGTGACCCCGATTCCGATGGCGAGCGCGATCGACACCGGCCCCGGGATGTCCTGTCCTGGCACGATTCCGGTCAGCACCCCCACGACGGCGCCGACGACGGTTCCCGCCCCGCAGGCGATCGCCGTCTCCGCGAGGACGGAGGCGCCGATCCAGCGCCTGTCGGCACCGATGGCCCGGAGTGCGGCGTAGGTGGTGCGGCGCGATCGGACCGCGCCGAGACTCGCCGAGGCGACGAGCATCGTCGAGAGCGAGAGCGCGAGGACACCGAGCAGCCCCGTGACCACGGAGACCGCCGTCGCGACCGGTTCTATACCGCGAGCGATCGCGGCAGTGTCTTGAAACGCCGCGCCCTCGGGTAGATCGCGCTGGTGCAGGGTCGTCCATCCATCCGCGTCGGCCGCGTCCAGTGTCAGATCGATGCGGGTCAAGGCCCCGTCCAGGCCGTACGTCGTCTGGGCGTTGCCGAGGCTCGTGAACACATGTCCGTCGGCGAATACGCCGAGGGACTGCTGATCGACGACTCCGACGACGGTGAAGCGAACGGGGCCGTTCGGGGTAGCGACACTCACTGGTGTGCCGACGCTCACGTCGGCGTCAGTCGTGAGCCTCGACGGAACGAGCATCTCCGTCGCGTCGGCCGACGGAAGCCGACCCTCGGTCACGACCAGGGCAGCGAGCGAGTCCGGTCCGACGGGTACGCCGGTCAGGAGGGCGGGTTCGTCTGACAGACCGCCTCCCGTGAGTACCGTCTCACGGCTCAAGGTGGGCAGGACGCTGTCCACCCCAGGTAGCGCGGCGAGATCCGGCACGGCGTCCTGCTGCAGCAGCTCTCGTCCCGGTCCGGGGACGACGCCGACATCTCCCAAGGACACGAGCGACTCGATGCCCCCGACGACTGTCTGGCGTGATGTCAGGCCTCCGAGCACGGCGGTCGTCAAGAGCGCGACCCCCAGTGCCGTGCTCAGCCCCGTGAAGATCGACCGCCGGCGCCCGTCAGCGATGTTCCGCCAGCCAACGACGAACGCGTTCTTCATGAGCCCTCACCTCCTCGTGGCCTATGCCGGGTGGGGTGAACGATCGATCCGCGGTGACGCGGCCGTCTCGCAGGACGATGAGACGGTCGGCGATGCAGGCCGTCTCCAGGTCGTGCGTGACGATGACGACGCTGGAGGTCCCGGCCCCGACGGCCGAACGCAGCAGAGTGTGGACTCGTGATGCCGTCGCCGTATCGAGCGCGCCGGTCGGTTCGTCCGCCAGCAGCACCTCCGGTCGCGCGAAGAGGGCTCGCGCGAGAGCGACGCGCTGCCGTTCGCCTCCGGACAGCTCGACTGGTCGGTCACGACCCCGCGTGCCGAGCTCGAGATGTCTCAGCAGTTCGTCCGCACGCGGGCCCCAGGATCGCCGCCGCTCCCCCGCGACGATGGCGGTCAGCGCCACGTTCTCGGCGATGCTGAGCGTCGGCACCAGGTGACTGGACTGGAAGACGAACCCCAGACGTTCTCGGCGGAGGGCCGTCCGTTCTCGTTCCGAGAGACCTGCGAGCGGAACGCCACCGATGCTTATCTCCCCGGCGTCAGGTTCGTCCAGCGCTCCGATGAGTTGGAGGAGAGTCGATTTGCCGGATCCCGAGCGCCCGACGATCGCGACCATCTCCCCTCTCCTGATCTCGAGGGAGACGTCATCGACGGCGGCGGGGGCCGGCGGCGAGTCGAATCGGCGGGTGACTCTTTCCACACTCACCAGAGGCGCCTCGGTCATGTGCCGCCACCCGGTTGCATGCGATCGAAGTCCGTCCACATCTCCCAGTCGCCGAGTCGGCCGTCCAGCAGCAGTGCTGCGATGAGGTTCCAGAGGCATGACACGGCGGTCGCGATGTCGTTCTCCGTCACGGGCGCAGGAATGGGCTCGTGGACGCGCAGGACGAAGCGACCGTCACCATCGGCGTCCAGTTGCATCGGAATCATCGGAGACCCTGCCGCGGCGCTGAGCAGCGCCGGACCCTGAGGGGCCTTGATGCGCGACCCCAGGAAATCGACCTCCTGATGGCGATGGTCTTGCCCGCGAGGGTCGTATTCCGGGAACATCGCGAAGATCTGCCCTGCTTTCAGCGCCCGCAGACCACGCCTGAACGTCGTCGTGTCGTCGAGGGGGAAGCCCGCGACGTCCAGGTCCGGGAAAGCGAACCGTTTGAGGGTCTCCACGTCCATCCGGTTCACGACGAAGCGGGTCGGATGGATGTGCCCCAGGAGAGGAGGGATGACGTAAGACGCTCCGAGATGAAGCGGCAGCGCCAGGACTCCACGGTCTGCTGCCAGTGCGTCGTCCAGATGCTTTCGTCCCTCGACCGTCACGACCTCGGACAGCCTGTCCCGATCCGACAACCACAGCATGATGAAACTCGCGTCGCGCTGCATTCGAGGCCCGTAGGTGCCGTACCGGTTCGCAGCCTCGTCGATCAGGTGGCGAGGCACGGCAGGCAGGGACTGCATGGCCGTTCGGGCACGCGCTGCGCTCGCGACTCGACCGTCGCGCCTTTCAGCCGCGCTCTCGTAGCGCTCGGAGTCGAGGGCGGCCAGCTCTGTCATCAGCCGATCTGCACGTCTCGGACCTGCGGCTCGGAGAGCCAGCCACAAGTTCTCGTACCGCTCGATCTCGAACAAGGTCAGGAGGGGGAGATTCATGATCACTCGCAAGAAGAGGAAGAGCGGGCCGCCGCGTCGGCGACCCGCCCTCGATGGTCAGGTGCACAGGCAGGCGCCGTCGCAGCGTGCTGCACTACCGGGCTTGATCGTTGTCGTCTCGATCTTCTTCATCTTCGTCACCCCCTTCACGTCGTCCTCTGGTCGATGGATCAAGCCTCTCCAGAGGCATGGGGACGCATCAGTGCCTCGCATCATCGACTGCCCGTGAGTGACTCATGCATCTAACATGATGGGCGTGATGTGATCGACCAGGCGAGTCAGCGGAGCGGAGACCGATCGATGAACGACGACGAGATCGCAGTGAAGGTCATCGCTGCCGACACCCTCACCGTGTCGGCACTCGAGAGGTGCATACGCTCGACGCCCGGCATGTTCGTCGCCCGAACCGGCCGCACGACCCCCGGGTCGACCGCCGATCCTCCTCAGGGTCCGGAGGCCGGTGGATCGACACGACGTCGGTCAGCTGTCGTCATCGACCTCGACCACTGGGAAGCAGTCGCCGTCGACGAGGCGCGACGCTCCGTCGACTCCGGCGAGACGGTCATCGTGCTAGCTCACAAGCTGCCTCCGGCACTCGTGCGACGGTGCGTCCGCGCTGGAGTGCACGCCGTCTTGACGAAGAACCTCTCGATGCGACAGCTGCTGGCCCTCGTCGCCCGGGCCGTCGACGGCGAGAAGTACGTCGACCCCGGGGCCGCCGCCGAGGCCCTGGCCCACGCTGAGTGCCCCCTCACCCCTCGGGAGCGCGACGTCATGCGCCTCGTCGCGCACGCGAGCGGATCGGCCGACGTGGCCGCGCAGCTGCATCTCGCGGTCGGCACGGTGCGCAACCTCGTCGCCTCGGCCTGTCGCAAGATCGGCGAGCCGGATCGGACACGGGCGGCGGCTGAGGCCCTCGACCGTGGGTGGCTCTGAGGGCGTCGCGCGCCCCGGGTCGGCGCATGGCGAAAGGACGCCGCCCCCCCCCCCCCCCCCGCGAGGGGAAGGGCGTCTGGATGGAGCACAGGTCCGGGCTCCCGGACAGGGCTGCCGAGTGGTCAGAAGATGTCCTTCAGGCTGAGCGGAAAGACATCTTCTGACCACTCGAGTGCGAACCCGCGAGCCCGCGAGCCCGCGAGCCCGCGAACCCGCGAGCCCGCGAGCCCGCGAGCCCGCGAGCGGACCCCTACAGGCCGCGGGCGAGGCGGTGGTACGCGGCGTTCCAGGCGACCTCGTGGCGGAAGTCGCGGATGCGGGTGTCCTCGTCGATGACAAGCAGCTCGGTCTCGACGATGCGGGCGAGGTCCTCGAAGGCCTCGAGGCCGACCGCCGTCGACATCACCGTGTGGTGCGCGGCGCCGGCGGTGAGCCAGGCCTCGGCCGACACCGGGAACGACGGGCGGGGCTTCCACACCGCGCGGCCGACCGGCAGGTTCGGGAGGTCCTCGTCGGGCTCGACGACGTCGACCACGTTGACCGTCAGACGGAACCGGTCGCGCACGTCGCTCATCGCGACGACGACGGCGGGGCCGGGGTCGGCCGAGAAGACGAGTCGCACCGGGTCGTCCTTGCCGCCGATGCCGAGCGCGTGCACCTCGAGCGACGCGCGCTGCGACGTCAGGGCGGGGCTGACCTCGAGCATGTGCGCCCCGAGGATCTTCTCCTCGCCGGGCACGAGGTGGTACGTGTAGTCCTCCATCAAGGAGGCGCCACCCGGCAGACCGGCACCCATCACGTTGGCCGCACGCACCAGCACCGAGGTCTTCCAGTCGCCCTCGGCGCCGAAGCCGTAGCCCTCGGCCATCAGACGCTGCACGGCGAGACCGGGCAGCTGCTTCAGCGCACCGAGGTCTTCGAAGTTCGTCGTGAAGGCGCTGAACCCGCCCGCCTCGAGGAACGACCGCAGACCGATCTCGATCGCCGCCCCGTCGCGCAGCGACTGGTGGCGCTCGCCACCGGCGCGCAGTGCCGGGACGACGTCGTACTCGGCCTCGTAGACGGCGACCAGCGCGTCGATCTCGGACTCGGTCGCGGCGGCGACGGCCTCGGCCAGCTCGTTGACGCCCCAGGTGTTGACCTGCACGCCGAAGGCCAGCTCGGCCTCGGTCTTGTCACCCTCGGTGACGCCGACGAAGCGCATGTTGTCGCCGAAGCGCGCCAGCTTGAGCGAACGCATGGCCGAGGCTCCGGCCGCGGCGCGCATCCACGTGCCGACCTGCTTCTGCACGCGGGGGTCGCTGACGTGACCGACGACCGTCTTGCGCGGCACTCCGAGGCGGGTCTGCATGTAGCCGAACTCGCGGTCGCCGTGCGCGGCCTGGTTGAGGTTCATGAAGTCGAAGTCGATGTCGGCCCAGGGCAGCGCCACGTTGGCCTGCGTGTGCAGGTGCAGCAGCGGCTTGCGGAGCGCGTCGAGCCCGCCGATCCACATCTTGGCGGGGCTGAAGGTGTGCATCCAGGCCGTGACGCCGATGACGGAGTCGTCGAGGTTGGCCTCGAGCATCGTGCGGCGGATCGAGTCGGCGTCGGTCAGGACGGGCTTCCAGACGAGACGCACGGGCACGTCGGAGGCGGCGGCCAGCTCGTCGGCGATCGCCTTCGACTGGTCGGCGACCTGCTTCAGGGTCTCTTCGCCGTAGAGGCCCTGGCTGCCGGTGAGGAACCAGACCTCTTTCGAGGCGAGGAAGGCGACGGGGTCGAGGGTGTCGTTCATGACAGTTCTCCTGCTGGCGCTTGGCCGTAGACGTTCTGGTACCGGTCGAACAGAGCGTCGATGCTCTGCTGAGGGATGGCGATGGGCTCGCCGAGCTGGCGGGTGATGTGCACGGTGCGGGCGACGTCCTCGGTCATGACGGCGGCCTTGACCGCGTCGCGGGCGTCTCTGCCGATCGTGAAGACGCCATGGTTCTGCATCAGCACGGCGCGGCTGCGGTGACCGGTCAGCGTCTCGACGATGCCCTCGCCGATCGACTCGTCGCCGATGATGGCGAACGGCCCGACGGGGATCTCGCCGCCGAACTCGTCGGCCATCGCCGTGATCACGCAGGGGATCGCCTCGCCACGCGCAGCCCAGGCCGTCGCGTAGGTCGAGTGCGTGTGCACCACTCCCCCGACGTGCGGCATGTTGCGGTAGACGTAGGCGTGCGCGGCGGTGTCGCTCGACGGGCTGCGCTCGCTGCCCGGGGTGCCTTCGAGCACGGTGCCGTCGAGGCGGCAGACGATCTGGTTCTCGGGGGTGAGGTCGTCGTAGCCGACGCCGCTCGGCTTGATGACGAAGAGGTCGGTGCCGGGCACGCGACCCGAGACGTTGCCGCCCGTCCAGACGACGAGGTCGTAGCGCACCAGCTCGGCGTGCAGCGCCGCGACGTCTTCGCGGGTGGCGTCGATGGCGGCCTGCGTCGCGCGATCGATCCAGCCGCTCATGCGGAGGCCTCGATGCTCGCGTCGGCGGCGGTCTGCTCGACCGAGTCCGCGCCTCCTCGGCTGTCGCCGTCGGCCCCGGGAGCAGGAGCCGAGGAGGCGCGGGTCGCCTCCCGACGCATCGCCCGCAGGCGGTGCATCACGTCGTTGCCCCCGCGACCGAACCAGTCGTGCAGCAGCAGGTACTCGGCGTAGAGCGCGTCGTAGGCGTCGGCGTTCGCGGGGTCGGGCGTGTAGGTGGCCCGCTCGACGCTGCCCATCGCCTCGGCCGCGGCGCGGATGTCGGCGTACGCGCCGGCGGCGACCGCGGCGTGGATGGCCGAGCCGAGGGCCGGGCCCTGCTCGCTGGTGATCGTCGAGATCGGCAGACGCAGCACGTCGCTGTAGGTCTGCATCAGGTGCTTGTTCTTCAGCAGACCGCCGGCGGCGATGAACTCGGTGACGGGCACGCCCGACTCGTCGAAGGCCTGCACGATGCGGCGCGTGCCGAAGGCCGTGGCCTCGAGCAGCGCGCGGTAGCCGTCGGCGGGCGAGGTGGCCAGGGTCTGA
This sequence comes from Frigoribacterium sp. AC759, assembly GCF_979256015.1. Lineage (NCBI taxonomy): Bacteria > Bacillati > Actinomycetota > Actinomycetes > Micrococcales > Microbacteriaceae > Frigoribacterium > Frigoribacterium sp. AC759. The sequence goes on from NZ_CEEDMT010000004.1 coordinate 22,779, forward strand.
CCGACGATGACGCCGCTCAGCTCGTGGTCGACGAGCACCGAGCGGTTGCCGCTGTGCCAGTCGAGGGCGACGAGACCGTGGGCGCCGACCGGCTGCTCGTAGGCGACGTCGGTGAGGTGCTGGTGCACGCTCTTGCCGGCGGCCGCGGCCGCGTCGACGGCCGACTGCGGCACCTGGTTCTTGACGTACCAGGCGAAGATGTCGCCGACGCCCGACTGCCCGGCCTCGTAGCCGTAGAGCCCGTCGACGATGCCGCCGTCGACGACGCCGCACATGCCGGGCACCTCGGCGAGCTTGTCGCCGTTCATCACGTGGCAGGTGCTCGTGCCCATGATCGCGACCATCTGACCGGGCTGCGTGGCCTTCGCGGCGGGGGCCGTCACGTGCGCGTCGACGTTGCCGACCGCGACGGCGATGCCCTCGGGGAGGCCCGTCCAGCCGGCGGCCTCGGCGGTCAGCGTGCCGGCGGCGTCGCCCAGCGCGCCGATCTCGTGCACGACCTTCGACTCGGCGAAGTCGGCGAAGTCGGGGTTCAGCGCGGCGAGGAACTCGCGGCTCGGGTACTCGCCGTCCTGGTAGATGCCCTTGTAGCCGGCGGTGCAGGCGTTGCGGACGTAGCGCCCGCTCAGCTGCCAGACGATCCAGTCGGCGGCCTCGACCCAGTGCTCGGTCGCGGCGTAGACCTCGGGGTCCTCTTCGAGCAGCTGGAGGCCCTTCGCGAACTCCCACTCGCTCGAGATGAGCCCGCCGTAGCGGGGCAGCCACGACTCGCCGCGCTCGGCCGCGAGCTCGTTGATGCGGTCGGCCTGACCCTGCGCGGCGTGGTGACGCCAGAGCTTGACGTAGGCGTGCGGGTGACCGGCGAACTGCTCGAGCTCGTTCAGCGGAGTGCCGTCGGCGGTGGTCGGCACCATGGTGCAGGCCGTGAAGTCGGTGCCGATGCCGACGACCGACGAGGGGTCGACGCCCGCGGCGGCGAGGGCCTCGGGCACGGCCTTCTTGAGCACGTCGACGTAGTCGGACGGAACCTGCAGCGCCCAGTCGGCGGGCAGGCGCTCGCCCGTGCCGGGGAGGGTCGTGTCGACGACGGCGTGCGAGTACTCGTGCACGCCGGTGCCGAGCTCGGCCCCGTCGGAGACCCGCACCACGACGGCTCGGCCGCTCAGCGTGCCGTAGTCGACGCCCACCACGTAGGTCTCGGCGGGTGCGGCTGAGCCGGGGGCGGTCGGGGGAGCGTGATCGACCATGATGACCTCTTCGTCGTCGGGGTGGGCGGAGTGATCCGCGCCGAAAGTGAGCGCTCACATCATGCCATGTGAGCGCTCACTCTCGCCACCCCGCGCCCGGCTCCGCGCGTCGATGCGACTCGTTCGGCGGATCAACCGGGGTCGACTACGCAGAACGAGTCACCTCGACGACTCGCGCGCAAGCCGCGCCTGACTCCGCGCGTCGATGCGACCCATTCGGCGTATCAGACGCGGCCGACTGCGCAGAACGAGTCACCTCGACGACTCGCGCGCAAGCCGCGCCTGGCTCCGCGCGTCGATGCGACTCATTCGGCGTATCAGACGGGGCCGACTGCGCAGAACGAGTCACCTCGACGGCACGCACCGTAGCCGAGGCTGTTGCCGCGCATCGAGGCGACTCACTCGGCGGATCGGACGGGGCCGACGACGCAGAATGAGTCACTTTGACGATTCGCACGCCACCCGGGGCTGTCGCCGCGCATCGATGCGACTCATTCCGTGGATTCGACGGGGCGGACTACGCAGAACGAGTCACATCGATGGCACGGCGCAACGCAGCGCAGCGCGGCGCAGCGTCAGCGCAGCAGCGCGCGGCGCCTCAGCTGTAGTCGTGCCCGGCGACGCCCGTCGCGCGGTAGACGACCGGGTCGGCGTCGGCGGTCTCGGGGTCCAGCTCGTACGTGATGTCCTCGCCGTCGGCTGCCCCGGGCCGGGTCAGCGACTTGACCGGCGCGCCGTCGATCGGCTGGAGCTGCTCGGTCGACACCTCGGCGCCGTCTTCGCCGACGAACGACGCGGTGTACGTCGACTCGTCGCTCATGCCTGGACGTCTCCGCGCCATGCGCCCGTCTCGGAGCCCTTCGACTCGATGAACTCCTTGAAGTTCTTGAGGTCCTTCTTGATGGCGTGGTTGTCGGCGCCGAGCGTGTTGCCGATCTTCTCGAGGAATCCCTCGGGGGTCCAGTCGATCTGCACGGTGATGCGCGTCTCGGAGTCGCTCAGCTTGTGGAACGTGACGACGCCGGCGTGGTCGACCTCGCCGCCGGTGCTGTTCCAGGCGACGCGCTCGTCGGGGTGCTGCTCGGTGATCTCGGCCTCGAACGTCTTCTCGACCGGTCCGACCTTGACCTTCCACACCGTGAGGGTGGGCGTGGTCTGGGTGATCGACTCGACCTCGTCGAGGAACTTCGGGAAGTCCTCGAACTGGGTCCACTGGTTGTAGGCGACGCTGACGGGCACGCTGACGTCGACGGTCTCGATTGCTTGCGACATGTTTCGTCCTTCGTTCTGCTGGTGGTGCTCGGTCTGCAGTGGACGGTAGGTCCGCGACCGGCGCCGCGTCCGCGCTTCCAGCGGATTGGCAGGGCCGAGGAGGCGCGGGTCAGGTGGTCGCGCGCCGCACCAGCTCGGTCGGCAGCGTCATCGCCGCGGGCTTCTGACCGTCGATCAGCTGCAGCAGCAGCCGCACCATCTCGGAGCTGATCCGGTCGAACGGCTGGCGCATGGTGGTCAGCGCGGGTTCGGTCGACGCCGCGATGCTCGAGTCGTCGAAGCCGCCGACGGCGACGTCGTCGGGCACCCGGCGGCCCGCCGCGGCGAGCGCGTCGAGGGCGCCCGCGGCCATGCGGTCGTTGGCCGCGAAGACGGCGTCGACGTCGGGCGACGCCGCGAGCAGGTCGGTCATGGCGGCCTCGCCGCTGGCCCGCGAGTAGTCGCCGTGACGGATCAGCGACTCGTCGAGGTCGTCGCCGAGCTCGGTGCGGTAGCCATCGAGTCGGGTGATGCCGCCGGGGGTGTCGAGCGGGCCGGCGATGGTCGCGATGCGGCGGCGGCCGAGCGAGCGGAGGTGCGCCACCATCTCGCGGGCGCCCTCCTCGTCGTCGGCGGCGACGTACCCCATGCGCCGCTGGTAGCCGAGCGGGATGCCGCACGCGATGGCGGGCACGCCTGACCCGACGATGTCGGCGAGCAGACGCTGCCCGCTGTGCGCCGAGACGAGCAGCACGCCGTCGACGTGGCCCGCCTCGATGTAGGCCACGGCGCGCTTCTGCTCGGCCGACGACCCCGCCATGATCAGCACGAGCGACATGTCGCTCTCGGCGAGCGCCGCCGCGGTGCCCTTCAGCAGGGCCGAGAAGTTGGGATCCTCGAAGAGCTGCTGGTGGTCTTCGGTGAGGAGGAACGCGACCGAGCCGGTGCGGTTGGTCGCGAGGCTGCGGGCGTGCGGGTTGACCCGGTAGCCGGTCTTCTTGATCGCGGCGTCGACGGCGGCCTTGGCGTCGGGGCTGACCCAGCGACCGCCGTTCAGCACCCGCGACACGGTGCCCCGCGAGACGCCCGCCTGGTCGGCGACGTCGTTGATCGTGGGCCGCTGGCGACCGGGAGTGCTCGTCACGCGGCCAGCCTAGGGGGCTGCCGACCCGCGCCTCCCACTACTTGACGGCGCCGGCGGCCAGGTCGACCCGCCAGTACCGCTGCAGCACCAGGAAGATCAGGATCAGCGGGATGACCGACAGCAGCGCCCCGGTGATGACGAGCGTGTAGAGCGCCGGCGCCGACGCGCCCTGGTTGAGCAGCCCGTTCAGGCCGACCGTCAGCGGGAACAGCGAGTCGTCGCCGAGCATGATGTACGGCAGCATGAAGTTGTTCCAGATGGCGACGAACTGGAACAGGAAGATCGTGACGAGCCCCGGGCCGAGCATCGGCACGGCGATGCGGTGGAAGATGTGCAGCTCGCCGGCGCCCTCGGTGCGGGCCGCCTCGATCACGTCGGTCGGCACGGCCGCGGCCCCGTAGATGCGGGCCAGGTAGATGCCGTACGGGCTGATGATCTGCGGCAGCAGCACGCCCCAGAACGTGTTGGTCAGGCCGACGTTCGCCAGCAGGAAGTACTGCGGGATCGCGAGGATCACCCCGGGCACCAGCACCCCCATCAGCAGCACGTTGAAGACGACCTTCTTGCCGGGGAACTCGAACTTCGCGAGCACGTAGCCCGACAGCGCCGACACGTAGGTCGAGGCGAGGGCGCCGATGCCGGCGTAGAGCGCGGTGTTGAGCATCCAGCGCCAGAACAGGCCGTCGCGGTACTGACTGAGTGCGACGAGGTTGTCGAGCAGGTGGGTGCTGGGCGCGAGGGTGAAGGTCGAGAAGAGCTCGCCGCCGTCTTTCGTGGACGCCATGACGACCCAGAGCACGGGGAACAGGCAGTAGACGGCGCCGATCAGCACGATCGCGGTCGAGACGAGGCTGCGGCGCTCGGTCAGCGAGCTGCCGCCGGGGCGACGGGTGCTGCGGGGCCGACCCGCGCCTCCGGAAGCGGTCGCCGAGGAGGCGCGGGTCGAGTCGGCGACGGAGAGGTCGCCGCGGCGGGTGGCGCCGTCGAGGTCCGTGGTGGTCATGGTCAGTCCTCCTGGCCGAAGGCTCGCTTCTGCACGACCCGGAGGAAGAAGAAGGAGACGATGAAGGTGGCGAGGGCGATGACGACCGAGGTCGCCGCAGCCGAGTAGATGTCGTCGCGGGTGAACGCGTCGCGGTAGACGAGCATCAGCGGCGACCAGCTGGTCGACAGGCTGTTCGTCAGCGGACGGAGCGTGGTGGGCTCGGCGAAGACCTGCAGCGTCGCGACCATCGAGAACAGCGCGGTCATGACGAGGGCGGGGGCGACCATCGGGATCTTGATCCGCAGGGCGATCTGCACCTCGGAGGCCCCGTCGAGTCGGGCGGCCTCGTAGATGTCGCTCGACACGGCCTTCAGCGACGTGTAGATGACGATCATGTTGAAGCCGACGCCGCCCCAGAGCGCGATGTTCGCGATGGCGAAGAGCACGGTGCCCGAGCCGAGCACGCCGGGGACGTCCCAGCCGAGCCGCTCGAAGACGTAATAGAAGGGGCTGACGGCGGGCAGGTACAGGAACCCCCAGAGCAGCGAGCTGATGACGGCCGGCACGGCGTACGGCAGGAAGATCGCGATGCGCGAGAACGACGTCGCGCGGGTGCGCTTCGAGTCGAGCAGCAGGGCGAAGAGCAGCGCGAGACCGAGCATGCAGGGCACGAGCACGAGGCCGTAGAGCAGCACGCGACCGACGCTGGCGCCGAACTCGGGGTCGGTGAGCGTGCCGATGTAGTTCTCGAGACCGGCGAAGCCCGTGCCGCGCGAGGCCGAGCCGAGACCGAGGCCCGAGACCTGCTTCTTCTGGAAGCTGAGGAACAGCGTGTAGACGATCGGCGCCGCCATGAACAGCACGAACAGGATGATGCCCGGGGCGAGCATCGCGTAGGGCGTGAGCACCCGGCTGCGGAAGCTGCCCATGCCGTGCCGGCCGACGGGCGCGGTCGCGCGACGGTCGCTTGCGGCGACCTCCGCCGGGGTGAGAGGGGTGAGCGTGTCGGCCATGACGGTTCCTCGCTGGTCGCGGACGGTGAAGGGGGTGGAGGGCGGGAGGGGCGGCGCAGGGCGCCCCCCCACCCCAGGCCCTCCGCTACA
>NZ_CEEDMT010000004.1:28518-143807 GCF_979256015.1 Frigoribacterium sp. AC759
CGAGGGCGGGGGCGACCATCGGGATCTTGATCCGCAGGGCGCCGCCCCTCCCGAGGCGCTCGGCTACTCGACCGAGAAGCCGCTCTTCACGAGGTCGTCCGTCGTGATCTCCTGCATCGCGTCGACCGCGTCCTCGAACGCCGCCTGGGTGCGGGCGTCGGCGGCCTTGGCGAACTCGTCGTTGTACGCGCTGAACGCGACGTTGACGTTGGGGCCGTAGGTGAACGGCGCGACGGTCGACGACGCCTCGGCGGCGATGTCGTAGAAGTCGCTCTGCTGGCTGAAGAACTCGGGCGAGGTGGTCAGCGCGTCGGCCGCGGCCTCGGTCGCGGCGGGGTAGACGCCGGCGATGTCGGCGAGCGCGGCGACGGCCTCGGGGTCGGTGTTCAGCCAGGTGGCGAACTCGACCGCCGCCTCCTTCTTCTCGGACTGCGTGGTGACGGCCGTGGTCGACCCTCCCCAGTTGCCGTCCGAGGGGTTCGCGGCGTCCCACTGCGGCAGCGGCGCGGCGGTCCACTTGCCGGCGGTGTCGGGGGCGTTGCCGCTCAGCACGCCGGGGGCCCAGACCGAGCTGATCCAGCCGACCTGCGAGCCGTCGTTCAGACCGGCGTTCCACTCGGGGGTGTACATCGGCTTGTTGTCGATGGCGCCGCTCTCGACGAGTCCGCCCCAGTACGAGGCGACCTGCTCGGTCGGGCCCTCGGCGATGTCGACTCCCCAGCTCTGGTCGTCGATGGACCACCAGGAGGCGCCGGCCTGCTGCGAGAGACCGGCGAACCAGCCCGCGTCGTTGGCCGAGAAGGTGCCGAGGTACTTGCTCGGATCGGCGGCGTGCAGGTCTTCGGCGACCTGGGCGTACTCGTCCCACGTGGTGGGGACGCTGAGGCCGTACTGGTCGAGGATGTCGGTGCGGTAGTAGGCCATCATCGGGCCGCTGTCCTGCGGGATGGCGTAGACGCCCTGCCCGTCGAGGGTGACCGACGACCAGACGCCCTCGCTGAAGTCGCCCTCGAGGTCGCCGGCGCCCTGGTCGGTGAGGTCGGCGAGCGCGTCGGACGCGACGAGCGTCGGGATCTTCTGGTACTCGGCCTGGATCAGGTCGGGGGCGCCGCTGCCGGCCTTGATGGCGGTGAGCAGCTTGGTGATCGCGGGGTCGCCGCCGTCCTGCTTGTTGACGGTGACCTGGATGTCGGGGTTCTCCTCGTTCCAGATGTCGACCACCTTGTCGAGGTTGGGCGCCCAGGCCCAGTAGGTGAGCTCGACGGGCCCGTCGGACGAGCTGCCACCGCCGCCGGAGCAGCCGGTGAGGATGAGGGCCGCTGTGGCGACCGTGACGACGCCGATGCGGCGGAGTGAGCTGTGCATTCGTCCTCCTTGAGGAAAGCAAGAGCTGGTGAGCGGACAGCGCGAGCCGGGAGAACCACCACGCTGTGCCTGTGAGCGGTAACAGTTACGCACACGACTTTTCGCTTGTCAACACGCTGCGGGTCACGGTTCGACATAGTCGTTGCGCCTTCTGCAGACTCAGCACGTGTGCTAGAACTGGGAGCGCACACAGTCAAAGGAGATCACCGCATGTCACTCGACCTCGACGCCCCGGCCGTCACGCCGACCCCCGAGTCCGACCCGCGTCGCACGACGAGCTGGCTGCCCGGTCGTGCCGACATCCGCTACGGCGGCGACTACAACCCCGAGCAGTGGCCCCGAGAGGTCTGGCTCGAGGACATCGCGTTGATGAAGCAGGCCGGCATCAACCTGGTCAGCGTCGGCATCTTCTCGTGGGCGCTGCTCGAGCCCCGCGAAGGCGAGTACGACTTCACGTTCCTCGACGACATCCTCGGGCTGCTGCACGACGCCGGCATCGACGTCGACCTGGCCACGCCGACGACGGTGCCGCCGGCCTGGTTCTGGACCGCCTACCCCGACTCGCACCCCGTGACCCGCGAGGGCCTCACCCTCGGTCGCGGCTCGCGAGGCATGGTCAGCCCGAGCTCGCCCGACTACCGTCGCGCGGCGACCGCCATCACCGAGAAGCTCGCCGAGCGCTACGCGACCCACCCCGCGGTCGTGCTCTGGCATGTGCACAACGAGTACGGCGCCCCGATCAGCGACGACTACGGAGTGCACTCGGTGCGCGCCTTCCGCGCCTGGCTGAAGACCCGGTACAACACGCTCGACGCGCTGAACGCGGCGTGGGGCACGCTCTTCTGGGGTCAGACCTACGGCGAGTGGACCGACATCGACGCGCCCCGCGTCTCGGCCACGGTCGTGAACCAGACGCAGCGCCTCGACTTCGCGCGGTTCACCTCCGACGCCCTGCTCGCCTGCTTCGTCGCCGAACGCGACGTGATCAAGCGACACGCACCGCACCTCCCCGTCACCACGAACTTCATGTCGACCAACTGCCCGTCGATCGACTACTGGAAGTGGGCCCGCGAGGTCGACGTCGTCGCCAACGACCACTACCTGGTCGCCGAACGCCACGACAACCACGTGCTGCTCGCCATGGACGCCGACCTGAACCGGTCGCTGGCCGGCGGCGAGCCGTGGATGCTGATGGAGCACTCGACGGGCGCCGTCAACTGGCAGCCGCGCAACATCGCGAAGCGCCCAGGCGAGCTGGCCCGCAACAGCACGACGCACCTGGCCCGCGGCGCCGACGCGATCCTGTTCTTCCAGTTCAGGGCGTCGCGGTACGGCGCCGAGAAGTTCCACTCGGCGATGCTGCCGCACGCCGGCACCTCGTCGCGCATCTGGCGCGAGGTCGTCGAGTACGGCGCCGACCTCGGTCGCCTGGCCGACGTGCGGGGATCCCGGGTGGAGGCGCGGGTCGCCATCCTCTGGGACGTCGAGTCGTTCTGGGCCCACGACCTCGAATGGCGCCCCTCGGTCGAGCTCGACCACCGCGAGCGCATCGTCGCCTTCTACACCGCGCTCTGGAACCTCGGCGTCACCGTCGACTTCCGCCACCCGCACGACGACCTGTCGGCCTACGACCTCGTGCTGGCGCCGTCGCAGTACATCGTCGACGCCGAGACGTCCGAGAACCTGACCTCGTACGTGCGATCGGGCGGCCGCTTCGTCGCCTCGTACTTCTCGGGGGTCGTCGACGAGAACGACGCCGTACCGGCCGGCGGCGCCCCCGGCGGCCTGCGCGAGGTGCTCGGTCTCTCGGTGCCCGAGTTCCTGCCGCTCTACGCCGACCAGGTCGTCACGCTCGACTCGGGCGCCACCGGCACCGGCTGGTCGGACGACATCGTGCTCGAGGGCGCCGAGGCGGTCGCCCGGTACACGACCGGCCCCGCGGCCGGCGGCCCGGCCGTCACCCGCAACGCGCTCGGCGACGGGACGGCCTGGTACGTCTCGACGCGCCTGGCCGGCGACGACCTCGCGGCCTTCGTCGGCGACGTGCTCGACGAGGCCGGGGTCGTCGTGCCCGGCGGCCACGTCGAGGGTCTCGAGGTCGTCGTCCGCCACGGAGACGACGCGACCTTCACGTTCTTCGTCAACCACGCCGACGCCGACGCCGACGTGGTCGCCGAGGCGGGGGTCGAGCTTCTCGGCGGCGAGGTCGTCGACGGCCCGCTGACGGTGCCGGCCGGTGGCGTGCGCGTGGTGCGGAGCCCGCGGGGCTGACCCGCGCCTCCTCGGTCCATCCATCGAGCCGAGGAGGCGCGCCGGGCGGAGCGGGCGGGCTGCGGGTGAGCTCTCGGCCGATCCCTTGTCGGCGGAACCGGCACCGGCTACACAGGGTCCATGAAGCACATCACGTTCGCCGCCAAGTCGCTCTTCGTCGATGACGAGGCGGCGGACACGCTGCTCGAGTACGCCGCGCTGCTCGCCCAGTCGGGCGACGCCGACACGGTCGAGCTGAACGCGATCAACGCCGACGGCAACCAGGTCGTCGCGACGTTCCTGCTCGACTCGGGTTCGCCCCTGATGGCGGAGACGACGACGAGCTCGCTCGAACCGCCCGAGAACGGCGAGGCGATCGCCTACATGCGGACCGAGATCGGGCACGCGTTCTCGGCCCTGCTGCCCGATGAGCAGCACCGGAGCCGGGACTAGCGCACCGGCCAGGCCGTTCTGCGAGTCTTGTTTTGAATTCCTCAAAACAAGGTCTAGAGTCGTGGACATGACCTCGACGCACACCACCACCTCCACGGCCCAGCTGCACCCCCTGGGCGGCCAGTACGTCTCGCGCATCGACACGGGCGCCGGCGTCGGCGTCGGCGTCGGCTCGTACACCGGCTCGAGCGCTCACGACGCCACGGTGATCGGGTCGTACGTCACGACCGTCGCCGAGCGCAACCTCGCCGTCGGTCGCTACACGCGCAGCGAACGACGCGGCGTCTCGGCCTGGACCACCGCGGTCCGCACCCTCACGGGATCGATCGTCACGTACCGTACGGCCGCCTAGCGGGGGCTGCGCGCCTCGCTCGACGGGCTCTGACGCGGCGCGGCCCTGGCGCGACCCGGCCTCGCGCCACCTGGCCTCGCGCCGCCCGGCCTCGCGCCGCCCGGCCTCGCGCCACCCGGCCTCGTGCCACCCTCCCCCGAACCCCGTTCGCGAAGATGAACCGCGTTATATCGCGGTTCATCTTCGCGAACGGGGTTCATGGCGTCACCCGGCACCGCGCGCAGCTCAGCCCGGCACCGCACGGAGCGTCGCGCAGCCCAGCCCAGCCCAGCCGCGCAGCGCTCAGCGCCGCGGAGCGCCGCAGCCCAGCAGCTGGCGCCGCAGCCCCGCTACCGGTGCAGCGTCGCGGAGGGCTTCTCGCCGAAGCGCTCGCCGTACGACGCCGAGAACCGGCCCAGGTGGGCGAAGCCCCAGCGCGTCGCGATCGCGGCCACGGTCGTCTCGCGCGGCCCCAGGTTCAGCAGATCCGAGCGGGCGCGGTCGAGGCGGATGCCGCGCAGGTAGTCGGTCGGCGTCGTGCCGAGCTGGCGGCTGAAGGCGACCTGCAGCCCGCGGAGGCCCAGGTCGGCGTGCTCGGCGATCATGGTCGGGGTGATCGGCAGCTCGGCGTTGGCGTGCATGTACTCGACGGCCGCGCGCAGTCGCGCATTGCGCGGTGCGAGCAGCTGCTCGGGTAGCTGCGGCCCCCGGTGCTTGAAGGTGCTCAGCAGCGTGACCGCGGCGAGCCGGTTGACCTCGGAGCGCAGCAGGGGCGTCGCCTCGCCGCCGAGCACGGTCTTCGCCACCGTGGTGATCGTGTTCTTCCACTGCAGCAGCGCCGTCGCCTCGGGGATCGCCGTGTGATCGAACTCGAGCGTGCCCGGCAGGGTCCCCTCCTCTTCGGCGGCGACCCGCTCGAGGAACCCGGCGTTGAAGTGCACCAGGTTCTGGCGGTAGTCCTCGAACTCGAACTCGAACTGCTTGCCGGTGGGGAACATCGCCGGCCGGCCGATCTGCAGGGGCAGCTCATCGCCGTTCAGGTCGTAGACGCCGGAGCCCCCGGTGATCCACGACACGACGTACTCGTTCTCGGGCTGGATGGCGCCCTTGATCGACCCGAGGAACATCGACGACCGCAGCGTCATCTCGTCGTCGCCCGTGATCGTGTACCGGTACGCGAAATCCGACTGGCTGTGCTCGGTGTCGAAGCCCTTGCCGTTGTAGCCGTCTTCGTACATGGCACGCGCCTGGTCCATGTCGCGACCCGCGATCTCCGACCTGATCGGCGGCTCGGTCTCACGGGTCATGCCCAGATGGTCCCACAGATGGCCTGACGGTGCCGCCTCTCGGGCCGCAATGCGAAGACGGCAGGAGGCGCGGGTCGACGACCGCGACGGTCAGCGGTCTTCGGAGTCGCCCAGCACCTTGAGCAGGGCCGTCCGCAGCACCGAGCGGAACGCCTTGGGCACCCTGATGCGGTACCGCCGATCGCCCTGCAGCGTCAGCACGACGTTCGACCCCTGCACGACGAGCGCCCAGCCGGTCACGGCAGCGAGCCGGAGGGTCGCCGACCCCCCGACGATCTCGGGACCTTCGATCGCGATGCGGTCGGGGTACACGTAGACGGCGTTGTGGTCGCCCGAGAGCGTGGCCGAGCATTCGAACACCAGCTCGGGGTCGAGTTCGCCGAAGAAGTCGGCCCAGTCGTCGTCGGCGGTGAGTTCGGGGGCGGCCGGACGGCGGTCCTCGATGGCGGCGGGTCGACCGTCGGCCCCGCTGAACGCGTCGAGGAGGGCGTTGCCCGCGTCGGTCGTCGAGTCACGCCGGGCGGTCGGGTCGGGCTGCTGCTGCTGCACCACGACGCACCACCTCTCACCTCGGCCTGATCTCTTGATCCGTCAGTCAATCAGTCGATCATGCTGCGATGCGAGGAGGTCGCAGGACTCCCAGGCCGTCTTGCGAGCCCCTGCAGCCCCCGATCCGCGGAGGGACGCCGATGCGAGGGGATGCCGGGCCGCCGACCGATTTTCGTGCACAGTCCGCTAAACGAACACCCATCCCTCCAGACCCCCGAGGCGCAGCCCGCCCTCGACCGCACCTGTCGCCCGGCGACGCTCGGACAGCCGAGGAGGAGCGGCCCGCAGGAGGCGCGGGTCAGCCCGAGACGAGCGCCATCGACCGGCTGCGCATCAGGCCGAGCATGGCCGCGGCGTCGACGGGAGCCGACACGGAGACGTCGACGACCGCGGCCTGCGCGGCGGCGCCCGAGGTCGGCCGGCCCTGCGGCTCGGCCGTCGGCGTCGGTGACGCAGGTGGTGTCGGCGAGACCGTCGCCGGCTCGTCGACGACGGTCTGATCGGTGGGGGCCGAGCGCGGGGTCGGACCGAGCGGAGCCCGGCCCCAGACGACGGTCGCGACGAGGAGGACCATGCCGATGGTCGTGAGCATCATCGTGCCGTGCAGTGCACGGCGCGTGACGTGGCGATGTTCTCGACGCATGACTCCCCCTCCGGTCGATGCGACGTTAGGGGGTCAGCATCACCGACTGCTGGGTCGTCGCCGTCAGAAGGCTGACAGGCGGGATCTCGCGCCGATGGCGATGCTCTCGACGAACCGCAGCGCCAGCGCCTGCGCCGCCGCGTCGTAGTCGTCGTATTCGGGCAGGCCCTGCACGAGCAGCGACAGGCAGAACACGACGTCGACGCCGCGGAGGGTCTTGTCGACCGTGCCATCGTGACGGCCGCGCGCCACGAGCAGATCGATGCGACGCCGGATCTCGTCGTCGAGGCGGGCGACCTCGGTGGGCGGCAGGCCCGGGGCGCCGAACCCCGGCAGCATCAGGCTCTCGCGTCGGTCGATCGCCTCGGCGAAGAGGCTCTCGAGGCCGACGATGCCGTCGAGCTCGAGACCCGCGATGTGGTCGAGCAGCGAGATGGTCTCGCCGTAGGCACGCACCATCACCCCCTGGGCGGCGGGGGCGGCATCGGCGTCTGGGCCGTCGGGCACGAGGCGTGGCGGAAGTCGAGTCACGATATGTAGCCTACGAAACACCGGCGGCGAACGCGACCCCGGATCGCGACTCCGAGCGAAATCACACCGAGCAGACCCCTCAGACGATGTCGGGAGCCTCGGTGAACCGGACGCTGCACTCCCACAGGCCGCGGGCCAGCTCGGCGTCGTCCGCCGACCGGTGCAGGCGACCGGGGGCCTGCAACCGGTCGAAGTAGTTCCCGCTCGGTGCCGGGACCCGTGCGGCGCCCGCCAGCCGCACGAGCGGCTCGGCGCCCTCCTCCGTCGTGACGGCGAGTCGCTTGCCGAGGGTCATGAGGCCGCCCGTCCCTCCGAAGCCCGACGCGACGAACCCGGGGTGGAACGCGAACGCCTCGACTCCCGTGCCGCGCAGGCGCCGGGCGAGCTCCCGGGTGAACAGCACGTTCTCGAGCTTCGACGCCCCGTAGGCCCTCATGCCGCCGACCCAGGGGCCGGTGGCGGTGCCGAGGTCGTCGAGCCGCACCCCGCCCATCCGGTTGCCCGCGCTCGAGGTCTGCACGATGCGGACCGCGCCGGCCGGCGAGCTATCGGCGGTCTCGAGGAGGCGCGGCATCAGCAGCGAGGTCAGCAGGAACCCCGCGAGGTGGTTGCTCTGGAAGGTCGTCTCGAAGCCGTCGCGGCTGCTCGTCCGCTCCGCGAAGATGCCGCCGGCGTTGTTCGCCAGCACGTGGATGCGCGGGTGGTCGGCGAGGAGCGACGCCGCCAGATCGCGCACCTGCGCCAGATCGGCGAAGTCGGAGACGTAGGCGCGACCGCCGACCTCGGCGGCGACGGACGTGGTGCGGTCGGGGTTGCGCCCGACGACGGCGATCTTCGCCCCGAGACGCGACAGCTCGCGAGCGGCGCTGCGGCCGATGCCGGAGCTCGCGCCGGTGATGACGATGGTGCGGTCGGTCTGGTCGGTGGCTTCAGGCAGGGTCACGGTCATGACTGCACGCTAGGCGCAGGCGCCTCCGAAGGGACCGGGGAACGGCAGGAGGCGCGGTGCCGACCGGCACCGCGCCTCCTGAAGGGATCGTCTCGGCTCTACAGCGTCGCGAGCGCGGCGTTCAGCGTCGCCGACGGGCGCATGACCGCTTCGGTCTTGGCGGCGTCGAGGCGGTAGTAGCCCCCGATGTCGACCGCGGTGCCCTGCGGCGCGATGAGCTCGGCGGTGATGACCTCCTCGCCCTCGCCCAGGGTCGCGGCGAGCTCGGCGAACGAGGCGGCCAGCTCGGCGTCGACGGTCTGCGCGGCGAGCTCGTCGGCCCAGTACTTCGCCAGGAAGAAGTGGCTGCCGCGGTTGTCGATCGAGCCCAGCTTGCGACCCGGCGACTTGTTCTCGTCGAGGAACGTGCCGGTGGCGCGGTCGAGCGTGTCGGCGAGGATCTGCGCCCGGGCGTTGCCGGTCGTCGTCGCCAGGTGCTCGAAGCTGACGGCCAGCGCGAGGAACTCGCCCAGGCTGTCCCAGCGCAGGTAGTCCTGCTCGACGAGCTGCTGCACGTGCTTCGGGGCCGAGCCGCCGGCGCCGGTCTCGAAGAGCCCGCCGCCGTTGATCAGCGGCACGACCGAGAGCATCTTCGCCGAGGTGCCGAGCTCCATGATCGGGAACAGGTCGGTGAGGTAGTCGCGCAGCACGTTCCCGGTGACGGAGATGGTGTCTTCGCCGCGGCGGATGCGCTCGAGCGAGAACGCCATCGCGTCGACCGGCGACATGATCTCGATCTGCAGGCCCTCGGTGTCGTGCTCGGCGAGGTACGTGCGGACCAGGTCGATGAGGGTCGCGTCGTGCGAGCGGGTCTCGTCGAGCCAGAAGACCGCCGGGGTCTCGCTGGCGCGGGCCCGCGTGACGGCGAGCTTGACCCAGTCGCGGATCGGGACGTCCTTCGTCTGGCAGGCGCGCCAGATGTCGCCCTGTGCGACCTCGTGCTCGAGGAGGGTCGTGCCGGCGGAGTCGACCACGCGCACGGTGCCGTCGGCCGGCAGCTCGAAGGTCTTGTCGTGCGAGCCGTACTCTTCAGCGGCCTGGGCCATCAGCCCGACGTTCGGCACCGAGCCCATCGTGGCCGGGTCGAAGGCTCCGTTCGCGCGGCAGTCGTCGAGCACGGCCTGGTAGATGCCGGCGTAGCTCGAGTCGGGGATGACCGCGAGGGTGTCGTGCTCGCCGCCGTCGGGGCCCCACATGTGACCCGAGGTGCGGATCATCGCGGGCATCGAGGCGTCGACGATCACGTCGGAGGGCACGTGCAGGTTCGTGACGCCCTTGTCGGAGTCGACCATGGCGAGGTCGGGGCCGTCGGCGATGCCCCGGTCGAAGGCGGCCTTGATCTCGGCGCCGTTCGGCAGGGCCGCGAGACCCTGCAGGATGCCGTTCAGGCCGTTCGCGGGGTCGAGCCCGGCGGCCTTCAGGTCGGCGCCGTACTGCTCGAAGACGCGGGGGAAGAACGCGCGGATGACGTGACCGAAGAGCAGCGGGTCGCTGATCTTCATCATGGTGGCCTTGAGGTGCACCGAGAACAGCACCCCTTCGGCCTCGGCGCGGGCGATCTGCGCGGCCAGGAACTCGTGCAGGGCGGCGACGTGCAGCACGGTCGCGTCGACGACCTCGCCCGCGAGCACGGGGATCGACTCGCGCAGCACGGTGGTCGTGCCGTCGGCCGCTGCGAACTCGATGCGCAGGGTGTCGTCGGCGGCGACGACGACGGTCTTCTCGTTCGACCGGAAGTCGTCGACGCCCATGGTCGCGACGTTCGTCTTCGAGTCGGCCGACCAGGCGCCCATGCGGTGCGGGTGCTTGCGGGCGTAGTTCTTGACCGAGAGCGGCGCGCGGCGGTCGCTGTTGCCCTCGCGCAGCACGGGGTTGACCGCGCTGCCCTTGACCCTGTCGTAGCGGGCCTTGACGTCGCGCTCGGCGTCGTCCGCCGGGGCGTCGGGGTAGGCGGGCAGGTCGTAGCCCTGCGACTGCAGCTCGGCGATGGCGGCCTTCAGCTGCGGCATCGACGCCGAGATGTTCGGCAGCTTGATGATGTTGGCCTCGGGCGTCTGCGCCAGGGCGCCGAGCTCGGACAGGGCGTCGCCGATGCGCTGCTCGTCGGTGAGCCGCTCGGGGAACTGGCTGATGATGCGTCCGGCGAGCGAGATGTCGCGGGTCTCGACGTCGACCCCCGCGGTCTTGGCGTACGCCTGGATGATGGGAAGGAACGAGTAGGTCGCCAGCAGCGGCGCCTCGTCCGTGAGCGTGTAGATGATCTTGGCCATGACGGCGGGTTCTCCCTCGTGTCGCTCGTGCGTGTGTTCCGCCTCAGGCTAGCGCTCGGAGATGTCTCGATGTCGAGAGACTTCGAGCACCCGACGCGCGGCCCGCTCGACCGACTCGACGTCCACGCCCTTGAGGCGCAGCAGCTCCGCGCCCGAGCCCGACTCGCCGAACCCGTCGATGCCGACGACCTCGCCGTCGAGCCCGACGTACCGATGCCAGGGCTGCGTGCTGCCGGCCTCGACGGCCACGCGAGCCCGCAGGGCGGACGGGAGCACCGCCTCCTGGTATCCGGCGGACTGCTCGTCGAACCACTCGAGGCAGGGCATCGAGACGACCCGGGCCGCGACGCCGTCGACCGCGAGTCGACGGGCGACCTCGACGGCCACGTGCACCTCGCTGCCGCTGGCGATCAACGCCAGGTCGTCGCCGCCGCGCTCGGCATGCACGACGTACCCGCCGCACGCCGCGCCGACGTCGGTCGCCTCGCCGCCGCCGAGGTCGGGCAGGGCCTGACGCGAGAGCACGAACGCCGTCGGGCCGCTCCCGTCGTGCTCGGGGGCCGGGCCGTCGCCCCCACGGGCCGCACCGTCGCCCACGCGGGTCGCACCGTCGCCCACGCGGGTCGCACCGGCCGCAGCCGCCGAGGAGGCGCGCTCGGCTCCGCGACCCAGCACGCGCCTCCAGATGGAGACGACCTCGCGGGCGTCGGCCGGGCGCACCACGTCGAGCCCCGGCACGGTGCGGAGCGATGCGATCTGCTCGACGGGCTGGTGGGTCGGGCCGTCCTCGCCCACGGCGACCGAGTCGTGCGTGAAGACGTAGAGCGCGGGCAGCCGCATCAGCGCCGCCAGCCGGATGCTCGGTCGGGCGTAGTCGCTGAACGCGAGATAGGTCGAGCCGTACGGGCGCCAGAGGCCGTGCAGGGCGATGCCGCTGAGCACGGCCGCCATCGCGTGCTCGCGGATGCCGAAGTGCACGAAGTCGCCCCCGGGACTCGCGCGATCGACGGCGACCCCCGCGACGGCGACGTTCGTCGACGCCGACAGGTCGGCCGAGCCGCCCCACAACCCGGCGAGGTCGTGCACGGCGGCGAGCACGGCGCCCGACGTCGTGCGGGTCGCGGCGCCGTCGTCGACCGGGACACCTGCCAGCACGGCCTCGAGACGGGTCGGGTCGGGCGCGGCCCGGGCGGCGTCGCGGCGGGCCGCGAGGTCGGGGTGCTCCCGCCGCCAGCGCTCGACCGCCGTGCTCCACTCGCGGTGCCGCCGGACGCCGCGGTCGCGCGCCGTGAAACCCGCGGCCCGCACGTCGTCAGGCACGAGATCGTGCAGACCCGCGTCGGGCGCGTAGCCGAGCGCCACCTTGACCGCCGCGACCTCGTCGGCGCCGAAGCCGCCGGAGTGCGCCGCCGGGGTGCCGCCGCGCAGGGTCGACGGGGCCCCGATCACGGTGCGGAGGGCGACGAGCGTCGGGCGCCCGTCGCGCACGCGCGCCGCCTCGAGGGCCCGCTGCAGCGCGTCGAGATCGGTGGCGTCGTCGGCCGCGACGTCGATCACCGACCAGCCGTAGGCGATGTAACGCGCCCGGACGTCCTCCGAGAACGCCAGCTCGGTCGTCCCGTCGATGGTGATGCCGTTGTCGTCCCACACGACGACGAGGTCGTCGAGCCCGAGCGTGCCGGCGAGGCTCGACGCCTCGGCCGAGACCCCCTCCTGGAGGCAGCCGTCGCCCGCGATCACCCACACCGTGGGGTCGAACAGGCCGGTGCCGCCGCCGTGCAGGGCCTCGTCGCGGCGGGCGGCGAGCGCGATGCCGACCGCCGACGCGAGCCCCTGGCCGAGCGGCCCGGTGCTCATCTCGACGCCCGGGGTGTGGTGCAGCTCGGGGTGCCCGGGGGTGCGCGAGCCGAGGCTGCGGCTGCGGGGCAGCTCGTCGAGGTCGAGGTCGTAGCCGGTCAGCACGAGCTGCGTGTAGAGCAGCAGACTCGCGTGGCCCGCCGACAGGACGACGCGGTCGCGCCCCTCCCACCCCGGGTCGGACGGGTCGTGCCTCAGCACGCGCTGCCAGAGCACGTGGGCGAGCGGTGCGAGGGCCATGGCGGTGCCGGCGTGGCCGTGGCCCTTCGCCTGGACGACCTCGGCGGGGATCGCGGTGGCCGCGGCGACCAGGCGCTCGTCGAGCCCGCGGCTAGGGTCTGTCGGGTGGATGTCGGGGACGTCGTTGGCCATCCGTCCACATTCGTATACAAATAGACAGAAGTCAACCGACCGAGGCCCACCGGACCGACCGGGACCGACCGACACGACCCACCGAGACCCACCGACCGAGAAGAGCGCATCGTGGCCCGAACCCCCAAGACCCCCTCGACGGGGTCCGGCGTGGTGCTCGACCTCATCCGTCGCGGCGAGGCGGCCACGCGCTCCGAGCTGATCGACCGTCTGGGCTGGTCGCGCGTCACGCTCGCCCGCCGTCTCGACGACCTGCTCGAGGCCGGCTTCATCGTCAGCGCCGGGCAGCTCAGCTCGAGCGGCGGCCGCCCGCCCGAGGAGTTCGCGGTCGACGCGTCGGCCGGCGTGATCCTGTCGATCGACATCGGCGGCTCGCACACCCGGGTCGGGGTGACCGACCTCGTCTCGACGGTGCTCAGCGAGGACGAGGCCGACATCGGCCTGCACGACGGACCGGACGAGATCTTCAGCTGGGCGATCCAGGTGTTCGACTTCCTGCTCGCCGACCTCGGTCGCGGTCGCGGCGACGTCCGCGCGATCGGCATCGGCGTGCCCGGGCCGGTCGACGCGGTGACGGGTCGACTCGGCAGCCCGCAGCTCGACTCCCGCTGGGAGGAGGTGCGCGTCGACGACTACTTCACCGGCTTCGACGCCGTGTTCGCGGTCGACCGCGACGTCAACATCCTGGCCGTCGGCGAGTCCCGGCTGAGCTGGCCCGAGTACTCGCACCTGACCGTGGTCAAGGTGGGCATGGGCGTCGGCTGCGCCTTCGTGCTCGACGGTCACGTCTACCGAGGGGCCCGAGGAGGCGCGGGTCAGCTGAGCGCGCCCCGTCACGACGGCAGCCCGCTGCACCGTCTCGAGCTCGAGGCGAGCGGTGCCACCATCCGCCGCGAACTCCGCTCCCGGGGCCGCGACATCGCGACGAGCGCGGACATCGTCGCCGCCGCCCGGGCGCACGACCCCGTGGTGCTCGACCAGCTCGAGCAGGTCGGCACCCGGATCGGCGAGGCCCTCGCCGACGTCGTCGGGCTGCTGAACCCTCAGGCGGTGATCATCGGCGGCAACCTGGCCGAGACCGGCGAGCGCCTCGTCGCGGGCATCCGCTCGGCGCTGCTGACCGGCACCCACGACTTCTCGCGTCGCGGTCTCGTCGTCGAGCGGGCCCGCCTCGGCGACAAGGCCGGCGTGCGGGGGGCCTCGCTGATGGCGCAGGACGCCCTCTTCGACATCGGCCGGGTGAGCGCCGCGACCAGCCGGCGGTCCCCGGCGTCGTGACCGGCGCCTCCTGACCGGGTCTCCCGCGCCTCCTTCGAGGACTTTCGAACACGAGTGGTCAAAAGCCGTTTTTCGGGTTAGGCTCGGGCACCAGTCGACGAGGCCCCTCTTCGACGACAGCTGCCGCCCAACGAGGCGCCGAGCGGAAGAGCGCGACATGCCCGTCGACCTGGCCGAAGAACTCCCCGTCGAATCCGTCGTCACCGGCGCGCACGCCGCCGACTGGCGCGAGGCCCTCCGACTGGCCGGCGACGGTCTCGTCGCCTCGGGCGCCACGACCTCCGCCTACACCGACGAGATGATCGCCGCCGTCGACGAGCTGGGGCCGTACATCGTCATCGCCCCGGGGCTCGCCCTGGCGCACAGCCGCCCCTCGCCCGCCGTGTCGCGCACCGGTCTCTCGTGGGTCGGCCTCGCCGAGCCGGTCGAGTTCGGGCACAAGACGAACGACCCGGTCGATCTCGTCATCGGGCTCGCCGCACTCGACCATGACGGCCACATCGAGGTCATGTCGGCCCTGGCCGGCGTGCTCGCCGACGAAGACGGGCTCGCGGCCCTCCGCGCCGCCGGGTCGCCCGACGAGGTGCTGCGCACGCTGCACGCGCTCTCCGACGCCCAGAACGCCTCCTGACCACCATCGCCACGCACCACCATCACGCACCGCTCGAAAGGAACGCACCATGAAGATCATCACCGTCTGCGGCATGGGGATCGGCACCTCGGTCCTGCTCAAGATGAACGCCGAGAAGGCCCTCCGCGCCCTCGACGTCGACGCCGACGTCGAGGCGGCCGACATCGGCACCGCCCGCGGCGCCGCCCGCACGGCCCAGATCGTCCTGACCTCGGCCGACCTCGTCGAAGAGCTCGGCGAGGTCCCCTCGAAGGTCATCGTCATCGACAACTTCACCAGCGTCGCCGAGATCCAGGCGAAGCTCCAGGAATCGATCGCCTGACGCTCCGCGTCGGCTGATCCCACGAACGAAACCCAGAAGGAGTCCCAATGGAGTGGCTGGTCGTCGTACTCGACTTCATCGGCATGCAGATCCTCAACGTGCCCGCCTACCTGATCGGCATCATCACCGCGATCGGTCTGATCGCGCTGCGCCGCAACGCCGGGCAGGTCGTGGGCGGCGCGCTCAAGGCCGCTCTCGGGTTCCTGATCCTCGGGGCCGGCGCGACCGTCGTCACCGGGGCGCTCGACCCGCTCGGCACGCTGATCCTCGCCGTCACCGGCGCCCAGGGCGTCATCCCCACGAACGAGGTCATCGCGGCCGTCGCGCAAGAGCAGTACGGCGCGCAGAGCGCCTACGTGCTGGTGCTCGGGTTCCTGGTGATGCTCGCCCTCGCGCGCTTCACCCCGCTGAAGTACATCTTCCTCACCGGGCACCACATGGTCTTCATGTCGGTGATGCTGACGGTCGTGCTGTCCGTCGGTCTCGGCGAGGGCCTCAGCTGGCTCACCGTCGTGCTCGGCGCGGTGCTGCTCGGCGTGATCATGGTGGTGATGCCCACCCTGGCGCAGCCCTTCATGAAGAAGATCACCGGCGACGACTCGATCGCCATCGGCCACTTCGGCACCCTCGGCTACCTCGCGGCGGGAGCGACCGGTTCGGTCGTCGGCGGCAAGAGCAAGTCCACCGAAGAGATCAAGTTCCCGCAGGGGCTGAAGTTCCTCCGCGACTCGATGGTCGCGACCAGCCTCTCGATGGTGCTGATCTACCTGGTCTTCACCGTCTGGGCCCTCATCGTGCTGCCGCGCGACCAGGCCTTCGACATCTTCGGCGTCACCGACGCGGGCGCGTTCATCATGGCCGGCTTCGCCCAGGCGCTGCAGTTCGGCGTCGGCGTCGCGATCATCCTCTACGGCGTCCGCACCGTGCTCGGCGAGCTCGTGCCGGCGTTCCAGGGCATCGCCGAGAAGGTCGTGCCCGGCGCCAAGCCGGCCCTCGACATCCCGCTGATCTTCCCGTACGGGGCGAACGCGGTGCTGATCGGGTTCCTGTCGTCGTTCGCCGGCGGTCTCGTCGCCCTCGCGGTGCTGGCGTCGTGGCTGAACCCGGTGTTCGGCCTCGCGCTGATCCTGCCGGGCATGGTGCCGCACTTCTTCACCGGTGGTGGAGCGGGCGTCTTCGGCAACGCGACCGGCGGTCGCAAGGGCGCCGTGCTGGGCGGGTTCGTCAACGGCCTGATCATCACGTTCCTGCCCGCGATCCTGCTGCTCGTGCTCGGCAACCTGGGTTTCGCGAACAGCACCTTCGGCGACGCCGACTTCGGCTGGTTCGGCACGCTCATCGGCGTCAGCTTCCTGGGCGGCCCGCTGATCGGCGTCGTCATCAGCCTGGTCGTCGGCGCCGCGCTCGTCATCGGCGCGTCGATCTACCAGATCAAGCTCGTCGACGGCGGCTGGGTGCCCGGCGCGAAGCGCGATGCGCGACTGGCGGCCGAGCAGGCCGAGGTCGATGCGGCGAAGGCGACCACCGCCTCCTAGGCGGCCGCTCCGCGAGAACGACGAAGACCCCCGTGCGCTGTGCACGGGGGTCTTCGCGTCGCTCGGCCGGGTGCCGGGCCTGAGGAGCAGAGCGCAGGAGGCGCGGGTCGCGACGACCGCGCCGCCCGGCTACCGCGGGATGACGGAGAACAGGAAGCGCTTCCGCACCATCCACCACACCAGCAGGATGACCGCGGTGTGGATGATCGTGCCGGTGATCACGTTCGTCCGGTCGAGGCCGGGGATCGACGCCACCGCCAGGGCGAAGAACACCTGCCAGATGAACACGTAGAGGCTGGCCTGCCCGAGCGGGATCCACAGCCAGCCGAGGGCGGCGGCGATGGGCTTCCAGAACACCGTGAGGATCGCGTAGACGCAGACGACGACCAGGGCGGTGTCGACCAGGCGGCCCCACTGCATGTCGACGCGCTGGTAGCCCGTCAGGTACAGCGAGTCGTAGATCGACGAGGGGATCGGCCCCAGGTCGAAGCCGTAGGTGCTTCCCGCCCAGATCAGGGCCAGGAACCCCGCGTAGCCGACCACGCCGACCCCGACCAGCACCTTGCCGACCGTCGTCGTCAGCGCCGAGACGATCTGCCGCCGGTAGTTGCCGATCACGAGACCGTGGGTGAACAGCACCTGCCAGGCGAAGAGCGGGAACACCGGCTCGAACTGCGAGGGCAGCAGCGAGAAGTCGGGGAAGAGCACGCCGACCGCGTAGACGGCCCAGCTGCCGACGAGCACGACCCACCAGAGACCGCGCTTCACGAGCCACATGAGACCGGGGATCGTCAGGCTGAGCACGACGAACAGCCCCATGATGTTGAACGGCCAGGGACCCATCTCGAGCAGCAGCAGCTGCCGGACGGCGTACCAGGGCGGCGGGTAGTCGAGCAGGCGGTCGGCGTTCGGGTAGAGGTCGTAGACCCGGCCCATCGCGCCGGCGCCGGTGTCGCCCGTGCCGCGGTCGGTGAAGGTCGTGATCTCGTCGGTGTTCACCAGCGGCACGAAGCTCAGGGCGAAGACGACGAGGATGACGACGAGCGTCACGACGTACTGCTTGCGGGCCCGCACGAAGGCGCCGATCGCGGCGGTCTTCTCGCCGAACTTCTTGACGCCCAGCGGGTAGACCATGCCGAGCACGAGCCCGCTGAGGAACACGAACATCTCGGCGCCGGTGATCGCGCCGACCGCCTTCAGCGTGACGAACGAGTACGGGCCCGCGACCTCGATGTGGGTGATGACCACGGCCAGGATGATGAACCCGCGGAAGAGGTCGATGCGGAGGTCGCGCCCGGGCTTGCCGTCGTCGGGGTAGCGCCAGCGCGGCAGCACGCGCCCCACGACACCGCTCAGCAGGAACGCCAGCGCGAGGGCGACCGCGCAGCCCACGATCCAGCCCATCTCGTCGCCGCCGCCGCCGTCGCGCACCTGCACCGTGGCGGCGTCGCCCTCCTCGGGTGTGACGGGGTCGGTGAGAGGCCCGAAGACGATGGCGCCGCTGTCGACCAGGTCGGCGCGGAACGCCGCGGCGATGGCGTCGTCGTCGGTGGCGCGCCAGTCGACCTCGCGGTCGCCGGCCTCGGCCTCCTCGCGCACGGTCTCGAGCCAGGTGACGCCGGCGACAAGGGGCTGGTCGTCGAGCGCGGTGAGCATCTGACGCCACCAGCCCTGCTTGACCGCGAGCTCGGTGGCGCCGTCGAGCCCCTGGTCGTAGAGGGCGCCGGTGTCGAGCAGCAGCGGGTGGTCGGTGCCGACCGCGAACCGGTCGTAGAAGGTCGCCTCCTGCGGCTGCGAGTAGCCCCAGGTCTCGTCGAAGCGCGCCTGCACCTCGCCCTCGGCCGGCGCCTGGTTCGCGACGAGCGGCACGTCGGTGCCGGCGGCCGTCGAGGCGTCGCCCTTGCCGAAGAAGAACATGGTGAGACCGACCCAGTCGACGGCGTCGTCGCCCGGGTAGTACGGGCCGTACGGGTCGTCGGCCTCGGTGACCGTGCCGTCGCCGTCGGTGTCGAGCAGGGCCTCGTCGCGGGCTCCGGTCGCGGGCAGACGCCCGTCGGCCTGGGCGAAGGGGTAGCCGGCGCCGTACGAGGGCGCCCAGACCATGTCGGCGGTGGACGTGCCGTCGTGCACGGCGTCGGCGATCTGGCCGAAGGCCCGCACGAACTCGGTCGGCTGCTGCCCCCAGCGCTGCCAGTTGCCGTTCATCTCGGGGGCGAAGCGCACGAGCTGCGCGATGCCGTACTGGTCGTGGAACTCGGTCAGCAGCTCGTCGGCCCGGGCGGCCTGGTCGGCGTCGAGGTCGGCGAGCGGTCGCGACGGCTCGAGGCTGACGACCAGCGCGGCGCCCTGAGCCGCCGCCGCGCGGGCCGATCGCCGCCACTGATCGGCGGAGTCGTCGTCGATCGGGTAGTCGATGTTGACGGAGTACGTCGAGGGGGTCTCCCCCAGGCGGTCCGCGTAGCCGTCGGGCCCGTCGGAACCCCAGTCGAGGTCGGGCCCGAACCAGGCCCCCTCTGCAGGAGGCGCGGTGTCGGCGGTCGCCGGCGCCGCGCCTCCCAAGACCAGGGGCACCACGGCCACCGCCGCCGCGAGTGCGGCGAGGGCGCGCAGTGCCGGTCTTCTCACCGACGGCACACGAGAGTCCAGATGTTGCGGCCGCCCTCGCGGGTGTAGTCGAGCGACTCGAGGCTGAGCATGGCGAGCGCCAGACCGCGGCCCCCCTCGTCGTCGAGATCCGCCATCGACACGTCGCTGAGGTCGATCTCGGCGGGCAGGCCGTTGTCGTTGAAGACGGCCGTCAGGCGCTCGTCCTCCGCACGGAGCTCGAGGGTGAAGCGGCGACCCTCGATCCCCTCGGCGCCGTCGGCCACGATCGAGTGCTCGATGACGTTCGCCGCGATCTCGACGATCGCCGTCTCGAACGGGAACCGCACCTCCATCGAGTCGATGCCGAGGGCCGTCCACCAGGCCTCGAAGGTGTTCTGGACGAGATCGATGCTCTCGGGGACGGCCGCGACGTCGATGACGCTGACGCCGTCGCTCTCAGTCATGGAGCGCTTCTTCGACCGAAGCGCGGGGCTGGAGGATGCGGTCGAGGTTCGTGAGCTTCAGCACCATCGACACCTGCTCGGTCGGCGCGACGAGCCGCAGGTCACCACCCGCCTGGCGCGCGGACTTGAGGCACGACACGAGCGCGCCGAGCCCCGACGAGTCGACGAAGGTCGTCTGCGACAGGTCGACGATGATCAGCCGGTCGCCGGCCTCGATGCGTGTCGCCACCTCCGTCCGCAGCTGCGGGGTCGACACGACGGTGAGGCGCCCCTGCGGGGAGATCACGCATCCGCCCTCGACGGTCTTCACTTCTACGGTCATCATGGGGATTCCTTGTCTCGGGGCTCCGGCCCCGTGTAGAGAACGGCGCGGACGACGATGCTGAAGATCACCAGGTCGAAGACGACCCAGAGGATGTTCACCAACGGCGCGATGCCGTCGGCCTGTCCGGTCGCGTAGCGGATGCCGACCAGCACCAGTGCTGCGGCGAGGCAGCCCATGGCGACGAGTTGCGGCTTCACGAGGTCCCAGCGTGGCCCGTTCGAGGCCTGCTTGGTCTTGGGCGTCACCGAGAAGCCGAGCGCACGGCCCCGGTAGACGTTCTGGAACGCCGTCGTCACCGACGCGATCCAGACGGGGAAGAGCGCCAGCGAGTACTGCTGCCCGCGCCAGGTCGGCCGCCCGGCGGCCACGACCCAGAACAGCACCTGGTTCAGCACCAGGAACGGGATCAGCCGGGCGAAGAAGTCGACGCTGTACGCCGTGACGGGCACGACGCCGAACGAGAGGCAGAGCACCGGCGCGCCGATGTAGACGAGGGCGGCGAAGCCCGAGAGGTAGCTCCACATCGTCGAGAAGTACATCAGGCGCTGGCCCAGCGAGAGGCCCTTCTGCACGAGCGGGTTCTCGCGGAAGAACACCTGCATCGTGCCCTGCGCCCACCGCAGGCGCTGCGTCATCATGGTGTTCAGGTCTTCGGGGGCGAGGCCGATCGCGAGGATCTCGTCGTGGTAGACCGACTTCCAGCCGAGGCCGTGGAGGCGCATCGCCGTCGCCATGTCCTCCGTCACCGAGATCGTGGCCAGCGGCATGATCGCCTGGGCCTCGTCGCCGCGGTCGACGTCGAGCGCGCCGACGAGCATCGAGATCGACTCGATGGCCTGCAGCGGCGACGCCGAGCGGTCGCTGAGCAGATCGAGGGCTGCCTGGTCGAGCGCGTCGAAGGTGCCGGGGCCGACCGACATGGCCGCGAGCTCGGCGATGTCGTCCTGCATGGCGGCGACGTCGGCGTCGGCGAACCGGTAGGCGATGGTGTCGATGCCGCGCTGGAACCGGTACGTGACGTCGCCCAGCGAGTCTCCGCGGGCGAGCTCGACCCGGGCGCGCTCGACGATCGTCTCGGCCTCCTCGAGCACCTCGAGCACGCGCGGCTGGTCGACGGCCTCGAGACGGGCGTGCTCGATCAGACGGCTCGACGTCTTGACGGCGCGACGCACGGCCGACTCGACCTCGGCGACGTACCGCGACACGCCCAGCTGCATCAGCGCCTCCCGACGGAGGACGGCGTTCGAGCCGCAGAAGAACGCGCTGTTCCAGCCGTCCTTCGACTGCTGGATGGGCCCGTAGAACAGCGGGGCCTGACTGCCGAGCGGGTCGGACTCCGGCACGTTCTCGAACCACTGCGGCGTCTGGACGAGCGCGGTCTTCTCGTCTTTGAAGTACCCGAGGGTGCGGTGCAGGATGCTCGGCTCGGGCACCTGGTCGGCGTCGAGGATCAGCAGGAACTCGCCCTCGGTGGTCAGCAGCGCGTTGTTCAGGTTGCCCGCCTTGGCGTGCCGCGGGCGGTCGACCCAGTCGGACGACCGGGTGATGACGCCGATCCCCGCGCCCTCGGCCGCCTCGCGGATCTCCGCCCGCCCGCCGTCGTCGAGGATCCACGTCGTGTGCGGGTACTCGATGGCCTGCGCGGCGAGCGCCGTGCGCATCACCATCTCGACGGGCTCGTTGTAGGTGGTGACGAAGACGTCGACGGTGACGACGGTCTCGGGCGAGTCGGGCGACGGCGGGGTGGGCGGCTCGCCCCGTTCGCGGAGGCGCCAGGCGCCGAGGCCGAACAGCAGCGAGTCGATCACGCTGTACGTCTCGGCGACGACGAGCGGCACGGCGATCCACCACGAGGTCCAGTTCACCGAGACGGCCCAGCGCCAGATGATGTAGTTCAGGCCGGCGAGCGATGCGAGCAGCACGACGATGCGGATGGGCACGATCCGACGGGCCGGGGTCGACCGGCCGAGGAGGCGCTGGTCGCGTCGGGTGAGGAGGTCCGTCACGGACGTCGGTCCAGTACGAGGAGGGTCACGTCGTCACGGGCGATGCGGTCGCGGGCGAGCAGGGCGATGGCGTCGACGAGATCGGGGGCGTCGGAGCGTTCGGCGTCGCCCGAGCGGGCGACGATGCCGCCGACCTCGGCCAGCCAGCCGTTCTCGTCGTCGAGCACGTCGAGCACGCCGTCGCTCATGACGACGAGCCGGTCGCCCGGCAGCAGCACGATGGTGTGGGTCTCGTGCGTCTGCGCCTCGAGGCCGAGCGGCAGGTCGGATCCCATCAGCTGCTCGACGGAGCCGTCGGCGCGGACGACCAGGGCGAGACCGGAGCCGGCGTCGACGTACGAGAGCTCGTCGGTGTCGAGGTCGAGCACGGCGTGGAAGTACGTGACGAACGAGCCGGTGCGCTGCAGATCGCCGATGACGGCGCGCTCGATGCGGTCGACGGCCGTGCCGAGGAGGCGGTTGTCGCTGACCGTGGGGACGGCGGCTCGGCAGGCGGCCCGGACTGACGACCCGAGGATGGCCGCGCCGACGCCCTTGCCCATGACATCGCCCACGGCGACGTGCACCTGTCGGCCGACGACGCCGTAGTCGAAGTAGTCGCCGCCGACGCTGAGCGAGGGGAGGCAGACGCCCTCGACGTGGACGTCGTCGATCTCGAGCGGCTCGGCGGGCAGCAGCGCCTGCTGGGTGGCGGACGCCGAGGCGGCCTCGGCGTCGGCCAGCAGCTCGCTCTGAGCCCAGGCCGCGAGGTCTTCGAACTCGGACATCTGCTCGGCGTCGAGATGACGCGGTTCGAAGCCCATGACGCAGAACGAGCCCACGACGTTGCCCGACCCGTCGAGCAGGGGGTGGCCGAGGTAGAAGCCGAGGCCGTTGGCGCGGAACGGCTCGATGTGGTCGAAGCGGGCGTCGGCGCGGGCGTCTTCGGCCGAGATGATCTCGCCCGAGTCGATCACGAGGTGGCAGGGGGTGTCGTGCCGACCCACCACCGGGACGTCGAAGCCGTCGCGACCGAGGAAGAGCGCGCGCTGATTGTCGAGCACCGTGACCGACGACATCGGCACGCCGAAGATCGCCCTGGCCATGCGGGTGATGCGGTCGAGGCGGGGATTGCGGTCGGAGTCGATGACGCCGAGGCTCTCGACCGCCCGCTGACGTCTGATCTCGCGAGTCGACTCCTGCATCGCTGCACCCCCTCTCTGTGGACACTCTAAACAGATGGAGCGGTCTACGGCGGCGATCGGGCCGCCACCGGTGACCCCATTTCTGGTCTGGCCGGGGTGTGGAGGAGCCGGTTGACGGGCCGACATATTAATAACACTATGAGGGTTCTTGTCATCGTCCCGAAGGGTCCCTCGTGAAACACCGCCGCTCCGTCCTGGCCGCCGCATCGCTGGCCACCGCTCTGACCGTGACCCTGTCCGCCTGCGCGGACAGCACCTCCTCCCGATCCGACGAGGTCGCCGAATCGCCGCTCGAGGCCTACCTCGGCTCCGTGATGGGCAGCGAGCTGTCGCCCGAGGAGCAGGAGGCGGAGAACGACGAGCTGAATCGCCGTGTCGAGGAGGCCGTGGCCGAGTGCATGACCGATCAGGGCTTCGACTACGTGCCTCACACCACGTCGATGTCGGCGGACCCCGACTACGAGTGGCTGCCCGACGACCGCGACTGGGTCGCGCAGTACGGCTACGGCGTCGTGGACTCGCCCTACACCACGAGCGACGAGGGCCTCGTCGAGGACGACCCGAACACCGAGTACGTCGAGAGCCTCTCGGAGTCCGAGCAGGAGGCCTACTACGAGGCTCTCCACGGCCCCATGCCGGATGAGGACGAGGTCGTGGACGAGCAGGCGGAGTACGACTGGACCACCGCGGGGTGCTACGGCGAGGCGCAGCACGACAGCCAGTCCGACCAGACGGCCCTCTTCGAGGAGCACGACGAGCTCTTCGAGAAGATGGGCGCTCTCTACGAGGACATCGAGAGCGCACCCGAGCTCGTCGAGGCGAACGAGGCCTGGTCGCAGTGCATGACCGACGCGGGTCAGCCCGGTTTCGCCCGGCAGACCGACGCGCGCGGGTCGATCGAAGAGGCCTCCTCCGACCTCTGGGCCGAGATCGACGACGGGGCCGCAGAGGGCGACCCCGACCAGTCCGCTCTCGACGAGCTCGCCGACACCGAGATCGAACTCGCGCTGATCGACCTCGACTGCCGAGAGGAAACCGACTTCGCCGGCATCTCGGCCGCGGCCTCCGCCGAGATCGAGCAGCGGTTCATCGACGAGCACAAGAGCGAGCTCGACGCGCTCAAGGCCGACGCCGAGCAGGGCCGCTAGGTGGCGCGAGACGGTGCGGGCGGGGCCGGCGGCGATGCCGGGGCGGCCGGAGGGCTGCTCTCGCGTGAGGCGTCCGCCACCGGGGGCGCGGTCGGCGGGTGGCGGGTGCTGCTCCGTCGCAACCGTCTGATCGCCATCGTCGCAGGGGCTTCGGCGCTCGGTCTCGTCGCGGGCCTGCTCGTCGGGCGATTCGTCGTATCACCCGCGGACGCCGCGTCGGCGGAGGGTCCGCCCGAGGCCGGACTGGTCGGCGTGCCGGTCGAATTCGGCGAGCTGCGCAACGACGTGACCGTCCGGGGCGAGATCGCCTACGCCGACGCCGTCGAGGTGAGGGTCGACACCTCGACCCTCTCGGGCCCCGCCGTCGTCACAGGGCAGGTCCCCGACGAAGGGACCGAGCTGTCGGCCCTGTCGGTCGCCCTCGAGATCGCCGGACGCCCTGTGATCGTGCTGCCTGGCGACCTGCCGGCCTACCGGACGCTGCGCGTCGGCGTCGCGGGGCCCGACGTCTCGCAGTTCAAGACGGCCCTCCGCGCCGTCGGCATCGACGGAGGCGACCCCGCCGACGACGTCTTCGACGCGACGGCCGCGAACGCCCTGACCGCCCTCTACGCCGAGGCGGGTTACCCCGTGCCCGACGGCGGCTCCAGGTCGGACGGCGAGGGCGCGACGGTCGATGTCCGCGCCGCCTCGGAGGGCGTCCGAGCCGCGGAGCAGGCCGTCGCCCAGGCGAAGGCCGAGTTGAACCGCGCGCAGGCGGGCCCCTCGGCGGTCGAGAGCCTCGAGGCCGCGAACGCCGTCGACGCCGCCCGACGCGCCTGGGAGGCCGCCCAGGCGCAGCTCCCCGTCGACCGCGTGCTCGTCGCCGATCTGCACGACGCGCTCGAACTCGCCGAACTGCAGCGGAAGCAGCTCGCCGCACCCGCCGACGCGTCGAGCGAGCGATCCGCTCTCAGCACCGTCGAGGCGCAGCTGGCCGACGCCAGGTCCGAGCTGACCCGAGCCCGCGAGGGCGCCCTCCCGGCACTGCCCGCGAACGAGGTGCTCTATCTCACCGAACTGCCCCGCCGGGTGGACGCCGTCTCCGTCGCTCGGGGCGACATGCTCGAGGGCCCTGCCATGACCGTCTCGGGCGCGACGATCGGGGTCACCGGTTCGGCGGCCGAGGCCGATGCGTCGCTGCTCGAGGTGGGCGACGAGGCGTTCTTCGACCTGCCCGACGGCGCCGAGCACCGGGCTGTCGTCTCACAGGTCCACCCCGGCTCGGACGACGACGCTCGATGGACGATCGCCCTGACCCCCGATCCGCTGACGGCGGAGCAGGTCCAGCAGCTGCAGGGGTCGAACGTGCGCGTCTCGATCGCCGTCGGCGCGACCGACGGCGAGGTGCTCTCGGTGCCGCTCGCCGCGCTCACCGCGGGGCCCGGGGGCGAGTCGCGCGTGGAGGTCGTCGAAGGGGACCCGCGCGACGGCGCGTCCGCCGAGACACGGATCGTCGTCGTCGAGACCGGCTTGGCCGCGGCGGGAGCAGTCGAGATCGCACCCGTCGACGACGAGCTGAGCGAGGGCGACCTCGTCGTGGTCGCCCGATGAGCGCCGCGGCCGACGGCGCGCCGCTGGTCGAGCTGCGGGGCGTCACCCGCTCGTTCGCCGGGCCGCCCGAGGTGCAGGCGCTCAGGGCGGTCGACCTCCGGATCGAGGCCGGCGACTACCTGTCGATCGTCGGGCCGAGCGGCTCGGGCAAATCGACGATGCTGAACATCCTCGGGCTGCTCGACAGGCCGAGTGTCGGCGAGTACCGCCTCGCGGGCGAGCTGACCGGGGCCCTCGACGACGACGCGCGGGCGGCCCTGCGATCGAGGCGGATCGGCTTCGTGTTCCAGTCGTTCCATCTGATGCCGAGGCGATCCGTGCTCGAGAACGTCATGATGCCGATGCTCTACAGCGGCACGCCGCGGGCGTCGCGGGAGGATCGCGCCCGCGAGGCCCTCGATCGGGTCGGCCTCGGCCACCGGGTCGACTTCTCGCCGACGACCCTGTCGGGCGGCGAGCGCCAGCGCGTCGCCGTCGCCCGCGCCGTCGTGGCCCGCCCGGCCCTCCTGCTGGCCGACGAGCCGACGGGAAACCTCGACGGGATAACCACCGGGGCGGTGATGGGTCTGTTCGAGGAGCTGCTCCACGACGGGCTCGCCCTGGTCGTCATCACCCACGACGACGATGTCGCCGATCGAGCAGCTCGTCGCATCCGCATCGCCGCAGGGCGTCTGAGCGAGCAGTCGTGAGGCGGCGCACAGCCGTGAACCGGCTCACAGCGGCGAGGCGGAGCACCCACCGGCCGGGGTCGGTGACGTCGACCGTGGCGAGGGGCGACCGGTTCGGCCTCGCGGATCTCCTCACCGAGGCCACAGCCGATCTGGGTACGCGCCCGGGTCGACTCGCGATGACGCTGCTGGGCACGGTCCTCGGCATCGGCGCCCTGGTCGCCACGATCGGGTTCGCGCAGACGACCGCGGGGCAGCTGTCGCGGCAGTTCGACGCCGTCTCCGCGACGCAGGTGACGATCGGCCCGGCCGAGGCGACGACGTCCGACGGGTCCAGTGTCGCGACCGTGCGCCTCCCCTGGGATTCGGCGTCGCGACTCGAGACGCTCGCCGGCGTCGAGTCCGCGGCGGTCGTCGCCGAGGTGCCGCTCGGCGAGGCGGAGGTGACCGCCGTTCCGCTCAACGACCCGTCGGCCGCGACCGTCGCGTCACCGCGGGTCTTCGCGTCGTCGGCCGGGCTGATCGACACCCTCGGCGGGTCGGTGACGACGGGGCGGCTGTTCGACGAAGGTCACGATGCGCGAGGCGATCGGGTCGCGGTGCTCGGGTCGCGGGCGGCAGAGCGCCTCGGTGTGGGCCGGGTCGACTCGCAACCGTCGATCTTCATCGACGCTCTGGCCTACGCCGTGATCGGCACGTTCGACGACGTCGAGCGCCGGTCCGAGCTGCTCGACGGGGTGGTGCTGCCCACCGGCGCGGCTCGTGCGGACTTCGGGCTCGTGGCCCCCGGGGAGGTGCAGGTCCGGATCGAGGTGGGTGCCGGTCCGCTCCTGGTGCGGCAGGCACCGCCGGCGCTGGCTCCCGACTCCCCCGACGAGGTCGAGGTGGCAGCGCCCCGCTCGGGTTCCGACCTGGCCGAGGCCGTTCAGGCCGAGGTGAACCTGGTGTTCGTGGTCGTCTCGGTCATCGCCCTCTTGGCCGGAGGGCTCGGCATCGCGAACGTGACGATGCTGTCGGTCTCCGAGCGGACGGGCGAGATCGGTCTGCGTCGGGCCGTCGGGGCGACGAGGCGGCAGATCGCCGGTCAGTTCGTCGCCGAGTCGGTCGTGATGGGGTCGCTCGGTGGTCTCGCGGGTGCCGCGGTCGGCGTCGCCGCGGTGCTCGGAGTCTCCGTCGCACAGCAGTGGACACCGGTCGTGGACCCGCTCGTGGCGGTGGCGGGTGTCGTGCTCGGGGCCGTCATCGGGCTCGCGGCCGGCGGGATCCCCGCACGCCGCGCCTCCCTCATCGAGCCCGTGGACGCGCTGCGCGGGTCGTGAGGGTCAGCGCTGCGCGAGAGCAGCCGCGACGGACGCGGCCGACTCGGCGTCGTCGATGGTGACGGCGACCGCGCTGCCGTCGCGGCGTCGGACGACGATGCCGGGGCGGCGGCCGGTGACGTAGGCGGTGCCGCGCTTCGAGACGCGCAACCCCCAGCCGCCCCACGACATCGGGTCGAGGGTCTCGGTCTCGACGCCGGCGACGTCGGTCAGGCGCACCCGCAGCAGGCGGACGCCGAGCAGCGCCGAGACGAGACGCACCCCGCGGTGGTCGACGGTCAGTCGAACGCGGCCCAGAGCGAGGACGGCGGCGCCGGCGAGCAGCAGCACGGCCGAGTAGACGACGACCGAGGAGGCGCCCATCACGAAGAGCACGGCGCCGGTGACGATAGCCAGGGTTAGCACGACGGACCCCATCACGACGAAGACGGGGCTGCCGGTGGTGCCCGACCACGCCAGCCGCTCCCCCGGTCGCAGATCCGCCGGGCGGACGCTCGCCCGGTCGTCGAACTCCACGTCGGGCAGCGCCCGGACGCCGCTGCCGGTCGCCAGCCAGCCGACGACGACGCCCCAGGCGAGGCCCGGGAGCGTGAGCGCGGGCGTCCAGCCGGCCACCGCCTCCCCGGGGGTCGGCGCGGCCGCGGTCGCGAGGGCGGTGGCGACCCAGGTGCAGGCGGCCAGGCCGGCGAAGGAGGCCGCGCCCCCGGCGATCAGGCGTGACGGGCGCCCGCGCCGGGTCAGAGCGGCCACGATCGACACCGTGGTCAGGGCCGCGACGATCGCCGCGACGACGGTGAACGACGACCAGGTGCCCGAGAACCCGTCGGCAGCGCCGTCGCCCGACCAGTGACGCGCGATGGTGTCGCCCAGCCGCGGACCGAGCACGAGGGCGACGACCACGAGGAGGGCCGCGGGCGCGAGGGCCGCGACGACGGCCGAGGAGGTGCGGAGCAGGGCCACCCCGTCCACCTCGGCGGGCACGGGGTCGGCGGGCACGTGGTCGGCGGGCACGGGCGTGGTGCCGGTCTCGGGCTCGTCGGGCGAGCTCGGGGCGGGTCGGTCGGCGGTCATGTCATCCCCCTGATGATCGTGGCGAGGTCGGCGGGTGCGATGCCGAGGCGGGCGGCGTCGCGCACGAGCGCGGCGGCGGCGGCGTAGAGGGCCGTGGTCGGGGCGTTAGCGCCGGCGATGACGACCGCCCCGCGACCGCGACGGAGCTCGATCAGGCCGGCGGTACGGAGCGAGTCGTAAGCCCGCAGGACGGTGTGCATGTTGATCGCGAGGGCGGCCGCGAGGTCACGCGCCGAGGGCAGTCGCTCGCCGACCTCAATGTCGCCGTCGGCGATGCCCCGGCGGATCTGCGTCACGATCTGGTCGGCGATCGGCATCTCGGATGCCGGGTCGAGCCTGATCAACATGTTCTAGTTCTACTAGTACAAGTGGCTGCTCAACAAGGGCCCCCGTGCGCTTTTCGGCTAGCCGATGCGCGAGCTCGAGCACCAGACTCTCAGGAGGTGCACAGTGGATGTACCGCTAAGCCTCGATTTGAGGCTCCTGAGCTCGTCGCCATCTCGGTGGTGAGGGGGTCAGGCGGTGCAAACTTGTCGTCAACCGCTCGAAAGGTCTCTCATGAGCTTCCTCGCCTTCCTCCTCCTCGGCCTCATCGCCGGCGCCATCGCCAAGGCCATCCTCCCCGGCCGTCAGGGCGGCGGCTGGATCGCCACCCTCGTGCTCGGTGTCATCGGCGCCCTGCTCGGCGGCTGGATCGGCGGCGCGCTCTTCGGCGTCGACTTCAACGGCTTCTTCTCGATCGAGTCGTGGCTGATCGCCATCGTCGGCGCGGTCGTCGTGCTGTTCGTCTACGGCCTCATCACGGGTCGCAGCAAGCGCTGACCCTCCGGGTCTAGAAGAAGGGGCGGGCGCAGTGCGCCCGCCCCTTCTTCGCGCTCGAGGTCAGCCGAGCCGGCCCGTCAGGCGGGATGCGCCGCTAACGCATCGGCGAACACCCGCTCTCCGCGTCATCCACGGTCGCAGCTGCTGACCCGATGCGACTCCCGAGTGATCAGCTGCCCGCAGGGCGACCGCCCTGATCGCGAGACATCTTGACATATCGTACGGTATGTCTTACTTTCGGCAGCTATGCATGAGCCCATCCTCGACGTGCGCGAGGCACGACGCAGCTTCCGGACGTCGGCAGGATCGATCGAGGCTGTCCGCGGGGTCGACCTCTCCATCGGCGCCGGCGAAGTCGTCGCCGTCCTCGGCCCGAACGGCGCCGGCAAGACCACCACGGTCAAGATGGCGGCGACGTTGCTCGAGCCCACGCGCGGCTCCGTCCGAGTCGCAGGCATCGATGCTGTCGCCGACCCTCGCGCAGCTCGCCGTCACCTGGGGCTGGTGCTCGGAGGCGACCGGGGCTTCTACATGCGGGCCAGTGCGGTAGAGAACCTCCGCTTCTTCGGGGAGCTCCAGGGAGTACACGGACGCGCCCTACGGCAGCGGATCGTCGAGGTGCTCGCCCGCGTCGGCCTCTCCGATCGTCGAGGCAGCAGGGTCGAGACCTACTCCAGGGGTATGAGGCAACGACTGCATCTCGCGAGAGCGCTCCTCGCAGAGCCCGAGCTCATCCTCCTCGACGAGCCGTCCATCGGGCTCGACCCTGAAGGCGCCGAAGACCTCCGCGGGCTGATCCGTGAGCTGCGGGCCTCGGGCAAGGCGGTCCTTCTGACCACGCACGATCTCGCCGACGCCGACGACCTCGCTGATCGCATCGTGATCATCTCGGATGGTCTCGTCGTCGCGGAGGGGGCACCCTCCGACATCGCGGCCCGCGCGGGGATCGGCACCGTGACGACCCTCACCGTCGAGTCGCGGGCAGATCCCCGGCCCATGTTCCGGTCCGTCGCCGGAACAGCGGACATCATCAGCGAGGAGCGGCGGGGACTCTGGTACGTCGACCTCGTCTGGGAGCACGGCCGCGATCCCGCCGCACCGGCCTTCCTCGCCTCCCTGGCCGACGTCCGGGCCTCCGTCACGAGACCGACGACCCTGGAGGAGGCGTACCTGGCCTTCCTGCGGACGCATCGAGAACGAGTCGGGACATCAGCGCCGTGAACGGGCTTCGAATCACGCTGTTCCACGCCCGACAGCTCCTGCGGACGCCCTTCTTCCTGCAGCAGGCGCTCGTCGCACCATGCATCTTCGTCGCCCTCCGTGTCCTCGGCTCCCTCGGTGCCGACACCCCCCTGACGGCCTCGCTGTGGCTCGAGGGCTCCATCGCCGGCATCTGGGCGACGACCACGACCGCTGTCGGCATCATCAGCTACCAGCGCTTCCAGGGCACCCTCGAGCACATGGCCTTGAGCACCCTCCGCCCGGGCGTGGTCTTCGGGAGCCTGTGTGCGGCGGCGGCGACCATCGGACTCCTCGGCATCCCCCTCGCGCTCGGGTTGCAGCTCGCCGTGACGGGTCACGTGCACGTGGATCTCCGCGACCTGGTCTCGTTGGCCGCGTCGTTCCTTGCCTGCATGAGCTCCGCCCTCGTCCTGGCCGCGTTCTTCCTGGTCTCACGCTCGGCGACTGTGCTGGAGCCGCTGCTCCTGACCCCGATCTGGCTGCTCAGCGGGATCGTCGTCCCCTTGTCGTCATTCCCGTGGTGGATCGTTCCGGTAGCGGCGATCCATCCGCTCGTGGGGGCGGTCGCCGTCGGGCACTCGACGGGGTCCGTCGCTCTCGTGTGGCTCCTCGAGTCGGTGGGGATGTCCGCGCTGTGGGCTACGGCCGCGTGGGTTCTGCTGATCACGGCGCTCCGTCGAGCGCGTCGAGACGGAACGCTGGCGCTGGCATGACGGGCGCAGGTTCGACCTACCGCGCGGCGATGGTCATCGCATGGCGGGCGCTGCCCGAGTCGATCAGTCCGACCGTTCGAGCGGTCCGCCTCGGGGTGATCCCGCTGCTGACGTCGATGTTCTACCTCGCCATGGCGAGCGGTGCCTGGGCCGCCGATCCTGATGCGGGCGACGCCCTCGCCGCGTCGGTCGGCGTCGGTTCGGTCGCCGCGAGCGTCGCCGTCGCCACCCTGGTCGCAGAGGATCGCTTCGAGGGGACGACCCCGTTCCTCTTCATCGCCCCGCACGGAACCGTCGCCTCGTGGCTGGGTCGCTTCACCGTCGTCGCCGGCCTGGGCGTCCTGGTCGCGACCGTCGGTCTCCTCGCGACCCTCATGGTGGTCCAGCCGTCGGGCCGCTCAGACAGCTGGGGCATCATCGCCCTGGTGCTCATCGGCGTCGCACCGGCTGCCATCGGCATCGGCTTCCTCATCGGTGCCGCCAGCCTCTCCCTCCGCGACAGCTTGCTTCTGTCCAACATCGCAGAGTACGTGCTGCCCCTGGCGGCCGGGGTCGTCGCCCCCCTGAGCGTGCTGTGGCACCCGATAGATCTCGTAGCGCGTGTCATTCCCCTCGCGAACCTCATCGAAGCCGGGAGGACCGGCGTCGACGAAGGGATGTCGGAGGGGTTCTGGGGCGACTACGCCCTCGCTCTCGGCACCGGAGTCGTCTGGGTCATCGCGGCGGTCGTCGTCTGGGGGCGTTTCGAGCGACGCGCCCGTCGCGTCGGGACCCTGGAATCGTCGGCGTTCTGAGGCACGGAGCTAGGCTTCGACGTGATGAGCGACGACGACGTCTCCCTGCCCCGCGCTGCCGCCCCGGCCCCCAGAGGGCGCGGCGCGGTCCTCACCATCGCGCTCATCGTCGGCATCTCGCCGTTCGCGACCGACATGTACATCCCCGGTCTGCCGGCCATCGCCCGCGACCTCGGAGCCTCGACGGCGCAGGTGCAGCTCAGCCTCACCGCCTTCCTCGTCAGCTTCGCGCTGGGGCAGATCGTCATCGGCCCGCTCAGCGACGGCACGGGTCGCCGGCGCATCGTCCTGATCGGCATGTCGGTGTTCGCGCTCGCCTCGGTCGCCTGCGCGGTGGCACCCGACGCGAGCACCCTCGTCGTGGCCCGGGTGCTTCAAGGACTAGGAGGCGCGGCCGGCTCCGTCGCGGCCCGCGCGATGGTCGGCGACTCGACGACGGGCACCACCCGGAGCCGTCTCTTCGCCACCCTGGCGGCCATCAACTCGGTCGGCCCGGTCGTGGCCCCGCTCGTCGGCGGCGCCGTGCTGGCGGCCGGGTCGTGGCGCATCACGTTCGTCGTGCTGGCGGTCTTGGGGGCGGGGCTGGCCATCGCGGCGGCGCGACTGCTTCCGGAGACCCTCACCGCGCCTCCTGAAGGCGGAGCCTCGCTGGGGGCGTCGCTGCGAAGGATGCGCGGCCTGCTCGGGATCGCACGGTTCCGCTGGTATCTGATCACCGGATGCGCGGCGACGATCGGCTTCTTCTCGTACATCTCGACGTCGTCGTTCGTGTTCCAGCAGGAGTACGGATTCGGCGAGGGGCTCTACACGCTCGTCTTCGCCTCGAACGCGTCGTGCATGATCGCGTCGACGCTGGTGTTCCGGCGGCTCATCGGGCGATTCGACGAGGACCGCCTCTTCACCGTCGGGCTCGCGGTCTGCGCGTCCGGGTCGCTGCTGGTGCTCGTGGGGGCGCTCTCGGGCGCGGGGCCGGCGCTCGTGTGGCCGGCGCTGGCGATCGTCACGGCGGGGTGGGGGTGGGTGATCCCCGGGTCGATCACGCTGACGCAGGCGCTCGGCCATCGCTCTCCCGGCACGGCGGCCGCCCTCGTCGGCGGGCTGCAGTTCGGCCTGGGCGGAGCGGCCACACCGCTCGCGGGCGCCCTCGGCGGTAGGGCCGTCGTGATGGGCGCGCTCATGCTCGGGTTCATCGCGGTCGGTCTCGGGGCGCAGGTCTGGGCGTCGCGACGGGTCAGGTGACGGTGCCGGTGAAGGCTTCTCCGAGATCGAGATCGAGGAGTCGCACGATCGCACGACCTGGATCACGCTCGTGAACGCGAGTCGTGTCGACCTACGGGAGGTCGAAAGACCGTTCGTCGCGGCGAGGGTCGGTCCGTGCCTGCAGACGGTCGAAGACGGGAGCGCAGGCCGCTCGGAGTTCGTCCCACGTGGCGGTCATGAGGCCCGTCAGCGGGTTGTCCACGCTCTGCGCGTAACCGTGCTGCGCGCGCGGCACCGCGTCTCCGGGCAGGACCAGAGACTGCACGAACGCCCCCGTGTCCTGGTCGAACGTCAGAGTGTGCGAGGCGACGTTCCGCCCCCAGTCTTCGGAGGGCCAGGACACGAACGCCACGTGACGGGGCGGAGCGGCCGGGTCGGTCGCGGAGACGTAGCTCCCGTAGTGCTCCTCGCCGGGCGAGAGGATCTTGTACGCGCCGTTGTCCAGGTAGATCAGCAGAGCCTCGGGGAACGGCTTCGCTCCGTACATGGCCGTGTACCGCAGCGCCTGGACGAACACGGGGGCGCCGAGCGGCACCTCGAGTGCTCGCCGTGGTGATGAGTGCTCTTGCTCGATCATCGTGTCTCCTTTCGGTTAGGACGGGTCGACAGGGGTGCCCAGATTAGGCGACCTCTTCAGTACGTAGGCGTCTCCGGAGCCGCTGGGCTGATCGGCCGGTAGCGTCGCCGTCATGGGGATCTGGTCTCGGCTCGTCGGCGCGGCGTCGAGCCACGTGCCCGCGGAGTTCGTCGTCGTCGTCAACCGGGAGAGCGTGTCGATGGGCGACGACGCCCAGTCGCACCGTCGCGAGCTGCGGGTCGGGGCAGGGTCGCTCGTCGGCGATGTGGTCGAGCGCAGCAGCCCCGACGTTCGCGTGCAGGGCTGGTCGTGGGTGGCGGTCGTCGACGGCACCGTCGTCGCCGTGTGGTCGGACGACCACGGCGTCGCCCTGCTCGCCCCCGACAGGCCCCT
The DNA here is from genome assembly GCF_979256015.1 of Frigoribacterium sp. AC759. Taxonomy (NCBI): domain Bacteria; kingdom Bacillati; phylum Actinomycetota; class Actinomycetes; order Micrococcales; family Microbacteriaceae; genus Frigoribacterium; species Frigoribacterium sp. AC759. The sequence continues at coordinate 63,366 of NZ_CEEDMT010000004.1, forward strand.
CACCGCGTCGGACCCGGGCGGGGTCGTCCAGGTGCGCTTCCTCTACCTCGGCCGGCTCGACCCGGCGTGGCTGCACGCGCGCCTCGCCCAGGGGGCGCCGCTCGACCGGGAAGCGCTCGCCGCCGAGCACGCCCCGCTCGCCCGTGCGGTGCTCGAGCGCGAGCGCCGGGAGCGCGAGGCCGCGACGACCGCGCGCTTGCTCGGCCCGACGTGCGTGCGGGCGCTGGAGCACCTCGGGGCGGTCGTCGACCTCCACTCCGACGTGCTCTGCCGGTTCGACGTCGGCGGTGTCGCCTGGCAGGTCGAGCGCAGCGACAGCATGATCGTCGTCTTCGGCCGGGGCCGCCGTTCGCCCCTGGCGTCGCTGCGTCCGGTCGGCCTCGCGGAACGCTGGGTGCTGGCGGCGCTGGCCCTCGACCGGCACGCCGCCGAGGGCCTCGACCCGCTGCCGGACCCGCCCGTGCGTGCCGGGGCCGAGCCGGTGCAGCTCGTGGTCGCGGGCAAGGCCCGGGCTGTCGAAGGCTCGTCGGGCGCGGTCGTCGCGCAGCTGAGGGACGAACGCGACGTCGCGTCTCTCGACCTCGTCCGGGGGCGCGACCTCGACGAGGTGGTCGCCCTGTTCGGCCTCGCCGGGCCGCGCGCCTGAGGCACCCGTCGCGGCCCAGCCCGTGGCACCGCCGGCCGGCCCGACCGGGGGCTCGTTGAGGCTGCGCGCGCACGGTGACGGCCAGGCCGGCGCCCGATCCGGCGACGCCTGCCTCGGAGTCGGCGGTCCGAAGATGCGGCGGCCCAGGCGAGCACCTCCGGCGTCGAGGCGGCGCGGTCGGTCCGACATGCGCGGTGATCGCGAGTACGTCGACGTGCGGCAGCTGGCTAGCCGCTCACCTGCCTCCATGCGTTAATCGAGGTCAACAACGGTCCACGGGCCGACCTGCATCTTCATGACCGCGATCGGTCCCGCGCCAGCATCGATAGTTTGGGGAGATCAGTGGCCCGCCTCGGCGTTGGCCTCGACAAGGAAGGGTGCTAGTGCTGGCCCGGGCTCTCCATCCAATGAAGCATCGACGTCGTCGACCGTGAGCCTGGCGTGGCGGGCAAGACCATCTGCGGGAGAGAAGGCGGCGAAGTCGACCGGTTCGTGGTCGCCGCCGGCGGCCACGGCGCGGTAGCCATTCGTTTATGTCGCTACGCAGGGATGCTCGAACGAAGCGAGGGCGAGGGGCGCGACGATCCGGTGGTACTGCTCGAGCGTGCCAAACAGGAGTCACGCCCCGGAGAAGGCGAGCTCGTCGCGACCACGAGCACGACGGAGGACCCGGTCAACGAGGTCGAACCGAGCCTGAGCCCGAGCCCGAGCCAGCCGAGCGCGATAGTCGGTCATGATTCTCTCTCGCTTATCCCGGCAAGAAGGTCGTCTCGTTCGACGCGGTCGAGGAAATTCCGGGCGTCGACGATCTGCCTCTCGATCTTCCGTCGGAGCTCCAGCAGGTCTGCCAGGTGTGCGAGCTGGATGATGAGCTCTTCCGTGTAGGCGACCTCCGCAGCGAGGGCGTACGCCGCGTGCGCCCATTGCACCGCTGGGACCTCGGCGTCGGTCCCGCGCTTGTAGTCTTGCGTCTTGAGTGCAGCGATCGCCGCGCGCAACCCTGCTCCGAGGTGCAGGGTCTTGTGGATGAGGCTGCCGTCCCGCTCGATGTGCCACAGCGCGTAGGGCTCTTGCAGTGTGTTGACGAGCAGCATGGGGCTGGAGCCCACGTCACGCTCGATGCGGAGCGAGAACGTGCGTGCCTCGAGGGCGGTCGGGCCCGCGACGTCCACGGCCGCGCCGGCGACCGCATGACCTCGCCTGAGCAGAGGTTCGTGCATGCGCCGCAGCATCACCGTGTCGTCGACGTCGAAGGAGGGCGCGTCCCCGCCCCAGGAGCGCGTCCGCGTCCACCATGACCGATCCTCGTAGCGGTACTCGTAGCCGACCGCGACCCGGACAGCGTCAAGGGCGACGCGGGCGTGCGGGGCCTGGAGATTGAATTGGTATCCACCGCGGGGGCCGGGGACGACGAGGCCAGAGTTCATAAGGACGGCGGTCGCTCGGTGGAGTCCTCGCAGCCATAGAAGATAACTGGGAACTGGACGGCCACTAGGTCGTCGAGCTCTACCTCGGGGTGTTCTCGGCTGTATCGCTTCTAATCCCCGATCGGGACGTCAGGACGGACTCGAGTTGCGGGCCCTGCTAGCGTCCCCGCATCCCTTTTCGGCAGTCCGGGGTGCAGCGCTTCCAGAGACACCAGAACCGCTAGACGCTCGGGCCTTGGAGCGGTGATCTATGGGGCTGTTCTTCTCGCTCGGTCCCGACGCGAACGTTGAGTAGCTACTCGTGTTCCGCCCAAGGATCCCCTACCGGGAACCCGACCGGGACCCGGCGAATCGGATCCCAGTTATTTCCGAATGCGACTTTGGACCCGCTCAATCTGCAACAATCATCGCTATGAAGCGTTTCGACATGGATTACTTCTCATCCGTTTACGCGACCCGGTACCCTGAGTGGACAACCGGCGATCCCGATCAATTCCACTACAGCGTAGAAGCCATAACGCTTTCGAGCGGTGACGTCATCAGGCCTCAGGCCTCAGGCGTCACAGTCCTGGTGGGGTCAAACAACGCAGGCAAGTCCACAATCTTGCGTGAGGTCAATGAGTGGATGCAACATTATCCTGGACAACCGCGTCCACTTCAGAAGTCTGTCAAATCCCTCTCGGTAAACGCTCGTGGCACCGCTGGCGACCTGCTCCAATGGATCGGTCGCACAGCTCCGTTTACGACCAAGGGTGGCAGCATGGGCTTCGCTCGTGCAGGAGGCCTGCATGACCCATTGAGTCTCGCCCACTTGTGGCAGCAACCTCAGAATGGCGTAAGTGAACTTAACAACTTCCTCACGTTCTATGGCAATGCGGCCGGAAGGTTCTCCGTTGGGGGCTCAGCGGAAATGCGCGATTCCGGTGATGATCCGGCGATCCACCCAATCCATGCTTTGCAGGATTCACGAGAGCTGCGCGATCGCATAAGCGCCACGTCGGAATCAGTGTTCGGAGATCCCCTTACACTTGACACGCTCGGTCGGACAGTTCGACTTCGCGTAGGCAAGTTAGATACCCCTGCACCTCCGATCGACAACATACCTCCCGGCTATCGTGCGGCAATGACGGAGCTACGGCCTCTCGACGAGCAGGGGGATGGCATGCGAGGTTTTTTCGGTCAAGTTTTGCCGGTGATCGCGGCCACATACCCAGTCATCATTCTCGATGAGCCCGAAGCCTTTCTGCACCCACCGCAAGCTCACGCACTGGGCGCCGAGCTTGGCGCCCTGGCAGTCGAGCGTGGGGTCCAAATCTTTGTTGCAACTCACGACCGCAGTTTGCTGACCGGCCTTCTTGATTCAGGGGTGGAGGTGTCAGTAGTCCGGGTCAGTAGAGGCGGAGGCCCGACGCGAGCTCACCAGCTGGATTCGGATCAACTACAAGACCTCTGGCACGATCCGGTGTTGAAGTATACAAATGTCCTCGATGGCCTCTTTCATCGAGTCGTCGTTTTAGGCGAGGCAGAAGGGGATTGCGCCTACCTGAATGCCGCCCTTGATTATCAGCAGGAGGATGCTGATGCCCTGCCGCGGAACGAGATGCTTTTCGTTCCGACGGGCGGCAAGGACGCAATGTGGAAGGTGGCACGAACACTCCGCGCCATCGCAGTGCCGGTCATCGCAACTCCAGACCTTGACATGCTGAACAACGAGGCATCGATAAGTCGACTTGTTATCGCCATGGGGGGCGAATGGGGAGAGGCAGAAAAGACGGCTTGGGCACGCGCAACAGCGGCGCAACGAGCACCGCGTGAGGCAGTAAGCACTGGAAACGTTCTCGATGCCATCGCTGCCCTTTTCGATGAGCGGCGGGACGAGCCCTTTACCGCAACCATTCGCGAGGAACTACTCGCTCAGACGCGAAGTCGCGAGTCCCCCTGGGCTGAGGTGAAGTCCTATGGCGTTGACGCGTTCAGAGGGGAAGCTCGAACGGCACTCTTTGAGCTCCTGGCATTCTTAGAGTCAATCGGCATTGTACTGGTTCAGGTAGGCGAACTTGAGCGGCTTGCTCCCGAGGTGGCATCAAGAAAAGGTCCTGGCTGGCTTCAAGAGGCCCTATCAATAGGAGCGCAAGGGAACAACCGCACGCAGGAGCACCTCAACCGCATACTCGCAGCCAGCTCGGCAGTAGTGCTCTAACGAACTGGGTGAATGCCATCTGCTTGCAGGCATAAATGCCATGCTGGGAGGGTCTAGCTGGCTGGCTCGGTAGGCCTTCGACCGAAAGACGCCGAAGAGTTCCGCGATCTCGCTCGTTGTGTGGGCGCCGGTGCGGTGTAGCTGCACTAGGCGGTTCTCCTGCCAAAGGGCGAGCTTCGATTTGCGACCTCGGAGCTTGCCAACGGCCCTCGTGATAGCCGTACCCGTAAGGGTCGGGGCGCGGATGACGTCGTTCAGTGTCGTTGTCTTTCGTGTTTCCGCGGCCATATCTCCCTTTCAAGCCGTGAAGCCAAGCTAGCGGGACTCGCCCATTGCAGAGCTAGTGGAGGCGGACGGTCGCGAACGGGCGGCCAAGCATTGAGCGATGAACCAGTTTCTTCGTGGTGGCCCTTCACCGTGAGCTAGTACCGCGACAGTCGTCAGCGCGGGTGGTGGCCTGCACACACTCCCACTGTTTTCGGCCTGGTTCCGGGTCTCGTATGGCTACGGTTGCGATTCGTATTGCCGACCGGCCGGGCGCGCTTGGCTCCATTCGGCAGTTTGGCGGGACGGCGAGTCTCACAGCCAGGTATCGCAAGTTCGGGTCCGCATTGGTGTCACGAACCTTGGTCACGAGACAGAAAGGATGGGTCGGCGACGCCGATTGGCTATGCCCGGGTGTCGGCACGTTACAAGACACCGACCGGCAAGAGGTCGACCTCCTTCCTGCTGGCGTGCGCCGAGAGGACCTATGCGTCGAGCAGGGACTCTCTGGTGCTCGCGGCATCAAAGGCCTCCTTTGATCGTGCCCTGGCTGCCCTCCACGACGGGGACACCCTCGTAATGACGACCCCGGACTGGCTCGGGTGATCGACCACCGACATGCTTGTCTGCGCCGAGCAGCTCCGTAGCCTGGGCGCGCGCCTTCGAGTTCTGAGCCTCGGCGGAAGCGATGTCGACACTCAGACCCCGATGGGGTCGATGGTGTTCTCCGTCATGGCGGCGTTGGCGAGATGGAGCTCGAGATCAAGCGAGCGCGAGACTCTGTTTCATAACGCCGTACGGCGGGGAAGGATCTCGGTGGGCGCCAAACCGTGTTCCGGACAGCGAGATCCGCTCCGCAAATCAGTTGCTATATTCGGTCCAACTGCCAACGCGAGTAGCCCGCGATTTCGTCATGTCCCGCGCAATGCTCTCCCGCCGCATCGGCGTCCTGGTCACCAACGAAGAAATTTCGACAGACACCGCAAGCCGAGGAACGAGTTACTGACCGCGGGTCTTCTCTAGGAGCCACCATTCGGGCAACCTGCGGTTGCTCACAACTCCTGACCGAGTTCCCGTTACTGCTGCGTTACCGCTTCGCCCCGTCAGCAAAGAAAGGAGCCCCGGAACCCTTGTAAGTACGGGGTTCTCGGGGCTCTTTCTCGTGGCGGTACCGGTGGGATTTGAACCCACGGTGGAGTCAACCCCCACACATGTTTTCGAGACATGATCCTTCGGCCGCTCGGACACGGTACCGAGAGTGAGTGTAATACACGACGGGGGCTGTGTCGAAACGGTGACCCGCGCCTCCTCGGCTCCCGCGTGGCTCCACAGGCATCGCAGCCGTGATGTCAGTGGTCGGGCGTAGGTTTCGAGCATGACGCAGCGCACTTCCCTCGCCTTCCTGTCGGGCGTCGGCACCACCCTCGCCGCCGCCGGCGGGGCCTTCGCCCTGTACCGCCACTTCGCCGGTCAGCAGCGCGCCGCCGCCCACGACCTGAACGAGAAACTGCCGGTCCACTCTGCCTGGTGGCGCTCGCGCTACGACAAGAAGGGCGCCCTGCTCTACGTCGCCCTCGGCGACTCGGCCGCCCAGGGCATCGGCGCCTCGAGCCCCGCCCGCAGCTACGTCGGCCGCCTGTCGGCAGGCATTCGCCGGGCCACCCACTCCTCCCTGCGCATGGTCAACCTCAGCGTCAGCGGCTCGACCACCTGGCTCTGCCGAAAAGACCAGCTGCCGAAGCTCGCCGAATACGACCCCGACATCGTCACCGTCGCCATCGGCGCCAACGACATCATCGACTTCAAGGCCGAGTCGTTCGAGAAGAACATCCGCGCCATCTACAGCGCCCTGCCGAGCCACGCCATCGTCGCCGACCTGCCGACCATGTGGCTGCCCGACCGCGAGAAGAAGGTCGCCGAAGCCAACGCGATCGTCCACCGGGTCGCCGGCGAACTCGGCCTCACCGTCGCACCCCTCTACGAGACCACGCGCCGACAAGGGCTCCTCCGCACCTTCCGCAACTCGGCCGGCGACCTCTTCCACCCCAACGACCTCGGCTACCGCGTCTGGGCCTCCGCCTTCGAACCCGCCATCGCCGACCGCCTCGCGGAGATCGCCGCCGAGCGCGCCTGAGCCGGGCTGGGCAGCCCGATCCGGGCTGACCCGGCGCGGCCCCTCGCAGCGGCCCGACCCTGCCTGACCCGGTGCGGCCCCGGCCTGACCCGGCGCTGCATGGCGCTACCCGGCGCGGCTCCGGCCTCGAACCCCCGCGTGAGCAAGACACCCCCGCACGACGGGGTTCGATGCTCACGCGGGGGTTCGTCGTCGGCTCTCCACAGCCCCACCGAGGAGGCGCGGCGAGTGTCGGTGGCCACACCTAGGCTGTCCGCATGGCACGCCCCGCATCCCCACCCTTCCGCTGCACCGAATGCGGGTGGACATCGCTCAAGTGGGTCGGCCGCTGCGGCGAATGCCAACGCTGGGGCACCGTCGTCGACGTCACCACCACCCTCGCCAGCGCCCGCGGCACCGCCGCCATCAAGGTCGGCGCCGACCGCGCCGCCCGCCCCATCACCGAGATCGAAGCCACCAGCGTCGCCTCCTGGCCCAGCGGCATCGACGAATTCGACCGCGTGCTCGGCGGCGGCATCGTCCCCGGCGCCGCCATTCTCCTCAGCGGCGAACCCGGCGTCGGCAAGTCGACCCTCCTGCTCGAGGTCGCCTCCCGCGCCGCCGCCACCGGCGCCCGTGTGCTCTACGTCACCGCCGAAGAGAGCGCCTCGCAGGTCCGCCTCCGCGCCGAACGCACCAACGCCCTGCACCCCAACCTCTACCTCGCCGCCGAAGTCGACCTCGCCGTCATCCTCGGCCAGATCGAGCAGGTCGACCCGCAGCTCGTCATCGTCGACTCCGTGCAGACCGTCTCGTCGTCCACCCTCGACGGCATCGCCGGCGGCACCTCGCAGGTGCGCGAAGTCGCCTCGACCCTCATCCGCGTCAGCAAAGACCGCAACCTGCCGGTGCTGCTGGTGGGGCACGTGACGAAAGACGGCACGATCGCCGGCCCGCGCCTCCTCGAGCACCTCGTCGACGTCGTCTGCCAGTTCGAAGGCGACCGCCAGACATCACTCCGGTTCATCCGCGCCCACAAAAATCGGTTCGGCCCCACCGACGAGGTCGGCTGCTTCGAGATGACCGGCGACGGCATCGCCGAGGTCGCCGACCCCAGCGGGCTGTTCATGTCACGCACCGGCGCCCCCGTCAGCGGCACCTGCATCACCGTCGCCATGGAGGGCCGCCGCGCCCTGCCCGTCGAGGTCCAGGCGCTCATCGTCGCCAGCTCGGCACCGCAACCCCGCCGCGTCGTCAACGGCGTCGACTCGTCACGCGTCGCCATGCTGCTCGCCGTGCTCGAACGCCGCGCCGGCATCCGCCTCGGCGACGCCGACGTCTACGTCTCGACCGTCGGCGGCATCAAGCTCACCGAACCCGGGGCCGACCTCGCCATCGCCCTGGCCCTCGCCAGCGCCAGCCGCGACGTGTCGTTCCCGCATACCATGGCCGCCATCGGCGAGATCAGCCTCGCCGGCGAGATCCGACCCGCGTCATCCGCCACCCAGCGCAGCTCCGAAGCCCGCCGCCTCGGGTTCACGCACCTCGTCGACTCCGACGCCACCCACCTCCGCGAGGCCCTCCGCCGCGCCTTCAGCATCGGCAGCAGCCCGCGCGAACGCGAGCTCGACGCCGCATTCTGACGGCATGACCCCGCCGGGCCGCTCGCCGACCAGGGCGACGACCCGCGCCTCCTGCGCTCCGCCTGGTGTGCAGCGGCGCCGACCAGGTACGTCGGCCAGCGGCATCGAGGCAACTAGGCATCGACCGGCAGCCGGGTCGACTAGTGCAGAGCCTTCAGCAGATCCTCCGGCGTGGCCGCCATCGTGTGCGGCCCGGCGATGTCGAAGAACACCTGCTCGAGCACATCGAGGTGAACCTCCAGGAATGCCCGCAGAGCGGACGCGTCGTACAGCATCACCTGACGGTTCGTGTCGTTCGGCACCATCGCCGCGTAAGCGTCAGCCGACGAGAACAGCAGCAGGATCCGCTTGTCGGTGTTCTCACGCCCGAAGACGCGCACCTGCTCGGCCGCACCGAAGGCCACACCATCGGCGTCAGCACCGTCAGCACCGTCAGCGCCGGCACCACCGGCACCCCCGGCACCACCGGTACCCCCGGCGGCACCGGCCGACGCATCGGCCACGAGCTTCGGCACCACGACCACGTCATGGCGCAGCGCGAACGCGACGGCGGCGACATCCTGGCTGGCCAGGGCCAGCTCGAGCGCCTCGGAACGGGGGTCAGCAGCTTCGGTCATCGCTCAGTTCAAGATCATCGGGGCGGGGTCGGCCGACGTGATGTCGCCGACGAAGACGGAGAGTCGATAGGTCGCGCCATCGGCCGGAACGGCGCTGCGCGACTCGCTGTCGCAGGTGTCGGGCGACGACCGCGTGCGGTCCCAGGCGATCGCCGGGGTCTCGAGCGTCTGCCCGGCCGTCAGTGTCACATCCTGGTCGGTGCCGTTCACCTGGCAGTCCTTCGACGACCAGTACTGCTCCTCACCACTCGAGACGACCAGACGCTGCTGGTTCGACCCCAGGTTGATGACGCAGTCGGCATCGCCCGTGTTCGTGATCGACATCGCCATCTGCGGCAGCTCGGTGGCCGCGTACGACTCCTTGTCGAGGATCGCCGCCAGGGCGATGTCCGCGGGCTCGCACGCCGTGCCGTCGGTCGCGGCCGAAGGGTCGGCGCTGGGCTCGGGCGTCGCATCCGCGGCCGGAGCCGTCTCGGCGGGCGCCGTGTCGGCGGCGTCGTCTGCCGAGCCGTCGGCGGCAGGGGCGCTCGACGTCGCCGCCGCACCCGGCTCGCTCGCACCCGACCCGGGTCGCACGACGATCAGCACGATGATGACGATCACCGCGATCAGCCCGAGGGCCACCACGGCACGTCGACGCCAGTACACCGAGGGCGGCTGCGGCCCGGTCGGATTCTTGAACGTCGACATGCGCACAAGCTAACCGCAGGTCAGCCCGCGAACCCGGCACCCCGGCGGCGTGTGGGCTGAGAATCGCCCCAGCAGCAGCCGAGGAGGCGCGGTGCCGGCCCCGAGGCAGCCGGACGAGCACTCGGCCGTCCCCGCGACCCGCCCGGTCAGTCGAGCGCGGGCAGCGCCTTCAGCATGCGCGAGTTGCCGAGCGTGTTCGGCTTGACCCGGGCCAGGTCGAGGAACTCCGCCACGCCCTCGTCGGTCGACCGCACGAGCTCGCCGTACACCTCGGGCGGCACGAGCCCGTCGTCGCCCACGTTGAGGTACCCGTGCTTCTCGAAGAAGTCGACCTCGAACGTCAAGCAGAACAGGCGCCCGATCTCGAGTCGACGCGCAGCGCCTTCGAGGGCCTCGAGGAGGCGGTGGCCGACACCCCGACGGATCCATGCGGCATCGAGAGCGAGCGTCCGCACCTCGGCCAGATCGTCCCACATGACGTGCAGCGCTCCGCAGCCGATGGGGGTGCCGTCGGGGCCGACGGCGATCTGGAACTCCTGCACGTCGCCGTACAGCGTCACGAGATCCTTGCCGAGCAGGATGCGCTTCTGCACGAAGGGCTCGCAGAGCCGCTGGATGTGCGGGACGTCGCTGACGACGGCGTCGCGGACGGTGATGCCGAACTGGTCCGCTGTGGTCATCGGGCCAGCCTACTCAGGCCGACCCGCGCCTCCTCGGCTCCGGGTACGCCGAAGGGCGGCCCGGCCGGAGCCGGACCGCCCTCGCGGTGAATCGGATGGACCCTCGATCAGCTCTCGATCTCGGGGGCGTCGCCCACCAGGACCTCGTCGCGACCGGGCTGGCGCGACGTCTCGAAGGTGAACTCGCCGTCGACGAAGTCGATCGCGACGTGGTCGCCCGCGGTCAGGTCGCCCGTGAGGATGCGCTCGGACAGACGGTCTTCGACCTCGTGCTGGATCGCACGACGCAGCGGACGAGCACCCAGCGACGGGTCGAAGCCGATCTTGATGAGCTGCTCCTTCGCGGGCAGCGTCAGGACGGTCGTCATGTCGCGGTCGAGCAGTCGCTCGGACAGGCGCTTCACGAACAAGTCGACGATCTGCAGCAGCTCGGGCTTGCTCAGCTGCGGGAACACGATGGTGTCGTCCACGCGGTTGAGGAACTCGGGCTTGAAGTGCTTCTTGAGCTCTTCGTTGACCTTGGCGCGCATCCGGTCGTAACCGGTCGCCGTGTCGCTGTCGCTCTGGAAGCCGACGGGGCCACCAGCGATGCCCTTCGACCCGAGGTTGGTCGTCATGATGATGACCGTGTTCTTGAAGTCGACGACGCGACCCTGACCGTCGGTCAGGCGACCCTCTTCGAGCACCTGCAGCAGCGAGTTGAAGATGTCGGGGTGGGCCTTCTCGATCTCGTCGAACAGCACCACGGAGAACGGCTTGCGGCGGACCTTCTCGGTCAGCTGCCCGCCCTCTTCGAAGCCGACGAACCCGGGAGGGGCTCCGAACAGACGCGAGACGGTGTGCTTCTCGCCGTACTCGGACATGTCGAGCGAGATGAGCGCGCCCTCGTCGTCGAACAGGAACTCGGCGAGCGCCTTGGCCAGCTCGGTCTTACCGACACCGGTCGGACCAGCGAAGATGAACGAGCCGGAGGGGCGGTTCGGGTCTTTCAGACCGGCCCGCGTGCGGCGGATGGTCTTCGAGAGCGCCGCGATGGCCTCTTCTTGCCCGATGACCCGCTGGTGCAGCGCCTTCTCCATGAAGACGAGACGCGAGGTCTCCTCTTCGGTGAGCTTGAAGACGGGGATGCCGGTCGCCTGGGCCAGCACCTCGGCGATGATGCCCTCGTCGACGGTTCCGCCGGCTCCGGCTTCGCCTGAACGCCACTGCTTCTCGAGTCGGAGACGCTCGCCGAGCAGCTTCTTCTCCTCGTCGCGCAGCGAGGCGGCCTTCTCGAAGTCCTGGTCTTCGATCGCGCCCTCCTTCTGACCGCGGACGCCGGCGATGCGCTCGTCGAACTCGCGCAGCTCGGGCGGCGCCGACAGGATCGACAGACGCAGACGCGCGCCGGCCTCGTCGATCAGGTCGATGGCCTTGTCGGGCAGGAACCGGTCGCTGACGTAGCGGTCGGCGAGGTTCGCCGCCGACACGATGGCGCCGTCGGTGATCGAGACCTTGTGGAACGCCTCGTACTTGTCGCGGAGGCCCTTGAGGATGTTGATCGTGTGGGGCAGCGAGGGCTCGTGCACCTGGACCGACTGGAAGCGGCGCTCGAGAGCGGCGTCCTTCTCGAAGTGCTTGCGGTACTCGTCGAGCGTGGTCGCACCGATCGTCTGCAGCTCGCCGCGGGCGAGCAGCGGCTTCAGGATCGACGCGGCGTCGATGGCGCCCTCGGCGGCACCCGCACCCACCAGGGTGTGGATCTCGTCGATGAATACGATGATGTCGCCGCGGGTGCGGATCTCCTTGGTGACCTTCTTCAGGCGCTCCTCGAAGTCACCGCGGTAGCGGCTGCCGGCGATGAGCGAGCCGAGGTCGAGCGAGTAGAGCTGCTTGTCTTTCAGCGTCTCGGGGACCTCGCCCTTGACGATCGCCTGGGCCAGGCCCTCGACGACGGCCGTCTTGCCGACACCGGGCTCGCCGATCAGCACGGGGTTGTTCTTCGAGCGGCGGGAGAGGATCTGCATGACCCGCTCCATCTCCTTCTCGCGCCCGATGACCGGGTCGAGCTTGTTATCGCGCGCCGCCTGCGTCAGGTTGCGACCGAACTGGTCGAGCACCTGACTGCCGCCCTGCGCGCCCTGGGTCGCTTCGCCGCCCACGGCCACCGCCTCCTTGCCCTGGTAGCCGGAGAGGAGCTGGATGACCTGCTGACGGACCCGGTTGAGGTCGGCGCCGAGCTTGACGAGCACCTGGGCGGCGACGCCCTCACCCTCGCGGATGAGGCCGAGCAGGATGTGCTCGGTGCCGATGTAGTTGTGGCCGAGCTGCAGCGCTTCGCGCAGGCTCAGCTCGAGGACCTTCTTCGCCCGGGGCGTGAAGGGGATGTGACCGGTCGGCTGCTGCTGGCCCTGACCGATGATGTCCTGGACCTGCTCGCGCACGGCGTCGAGCGAGATGCCCAGAGACTCGAGGGCCTTGGCGGCTACGCCTTCGCCCTCGTGGATGAGACCGAGCAGGATGTGCTCGGTACCGATGTAGTTGTGGTTGAGCATCTTCGCCTCTTCTTGGGCGAGGACGACGACGCGACGGGCACGGTCGGTGAATCTCTCGAACATCTTCTTTGCTCCCTAGGTGACGGGGTGGAGTTGTCGCCACCGATACGCAGTCGGTGCCCGCAGGGGGTGGCACCGGTTTACACAGAGAGTAACCACGGGACACCGCTTAATCAGCCCCTGTTCGCTGGGGGCATAGAGCGGCCTCGCGACGGGCCGCGGCAGGGCCGCGGCGGGCCCGCGGCAGGCCTCCGGGGTCGGGCTGACAGGGCCGACAGGGCCGACGACTAGCCTCGGCCCCATGGGCACCTTCACCGTCGGGCTCGTCCCGCACCCCACCAAGTCGGTCGTCGACAGCGTCGCGATCCTCCGCGACTGGACGACGCGTTCCGACGCGCACCTGCTCGCGATGACCGCCGACGCGGCCCGGGTCGGCGACGGCGTCGAGCTCGTCGACGAGGACGTCTTCCGCGAGCGCGTGTCGGTCGTGGTGGCGCTCGGCGGCGACGGGACGATGCTCGGCGCGATGCGCCTCGTGGCCGAACGGCCGGTGCCCGTGCTGGGCGTGAACTACGGCAACGTGGGGTTCCTGGTCGAGGTCGAGCCGCGCGACCTGCCCGAGGCCCTCGATCGGATCGGCGAGAAGCAGTTCTCGCTGGAGGCGCACCACGCCCTCGAGGTGACCCACACCTCGTCCGGCTTCGAGAACACGTACCTGGCCTTCAACGACGTCTCGGTGGCACGGCGCCCCGGCGAGGGCGTGGTCAGCGCCGACCTCGTGCTCGACGACACCCCCTACGGCTTCTACAAGGCCGACGCGATCGTCGCCTCCACGCCGGCCGGCTCGACCGCCTACAACTACGCCGCCGGAGGGCCGATCCTGTCGCCGGCCGTGGCGGCCGTCGTGGTCACCCCGGTCGCCCCCATGTCGGGCATCGACCGCTCGGTGGTGCTGGGCCCGCGCGAGCTGCTGCGGTTCGAGATCGGCGACGGCACGCACTCGGCCGCGCTCGAGATCGACGGACGCGTCATGGCCGACGTGAGCGCCGGGTGCGTGGTCGCGCTCCGACTGCGCCGCGACGCAGGCCAGGTCATCCGACTCGACGCCGACCGGCACGGACGCAAGGGGCGCCTGAAGCTGAGCCTGCTCGACCTGCCGCTGCGCGAGGACCAGCTGCTCGAGCTCGTGCCGAGCGACGTGCGGGCGCGGTTCCGCGAGCGCGTCGAGCGCGGCGAGCGGCCGTAGCCGGTCGCCCGGCCGTAGCTCGAACGTCAGCCCGCGCCACTCGGTACCGCTCGACCCCAGACGGTGGGCAGAAGATGCCCCTCGCGCGGCGCTGAAGGGCGACTTCCGACCAACCTCGCAGGCCCTCACTACGGTGGTCAAAAGACGCCGTTCGCCCGGCACTGAAGGGCACCCTCTGACCAACCTCACGAGCCCCACTGCCACGGTGGTCAGAAGACGCCCGTCGCTCGACCTCGAAGGACGACTTCCGACCAACCTCGCAGGCCCCGTCGCCACGGTGGTCAGAAGACGCCTCTCGCGCGCGACTGGCGGGCGACTTCTGACTAGCCTGGACCGAAGCGGACCGCCCTAGGCCGGAGCAGACCCCGCGCGGGTCGATGTGAAGTCTTCGCCGGCCACGCAGCGACATCATCCGACCACCCCGCTCGGTATCGCTCGCGGCCGCCGCCTGTCTAGGCGAGAAGACGCTCGACGCGGGCCACGAGTTCTGCGGCCCGCCGCCCGTCGAGGTCGTCGCCCGTGCAACGGACCGTCCGCCAGCCCGCGTCGGCGAAACGCTCGCGCCTCAGGATGTCGTGCCGGAACCGACGACGATCGAGCCGGTGCTCGTCACCCTCGTACTCGATCGCGACCTTGCGCCACCGGTACCGCAGGTCCGGCTTGCCGAGATAGCGACCGCTGGCGTCATAGGTCGGCTCATTGATCTCGGGCTCGGGCAACCCCGCACGGACGAGAAGGAGGCGCAGGTCGGTCTCCCTCGGCGACTCCACGCCCGGGCGGATCAGCTCGAGGGCCGCTCGGACCCGCCCGGCCCCGGGGACCCGGCCCACAGCGGCGATCGCGGCGATGAGCTCGTCGATCGACCGTTCGCGCGCCTCCTCGTGAGGCGACCACGAGCCGGCCAGAGCGTCGCCCGCTCGGACGAGCTCGTCGAGACTCATGAGGGTGCCGGAGCGCGCCCAGGCCGAGAGGGGATCATCGACGGGCAGTTGTCTCCGAGCAGAACTCGCGCTGCGCCACGATGCTGATGACGAGACGTCGAGCCGAGTCGGATCGGGCAGACGCGTCGCCGCCGACCGGTGCCCGACGACGCCCGGCCGACGTGGGCCGCGCCCGACGCTCGTGCTGACGTGCAACGGCTCGACCCCGGTGGTCACCCGGAGAGGGACGGGCAGGTTCCAGATCGCGAGCGCCGTGGCGTGTGAGAAGAACCAGCTCTCGAGCATGACGGGCTGCAACGCCAGCGCCCGATCGATGACCACGGCCGACGGCCCCGGGAGGGCGGCGGACTCGAACCCCGTACGGGCCGGTATGAGCTCCGTCGCAAGGCCGGGCGGCCGGGCGGCGGGTATGGCACGGTCGTGCCTCGCGATGCGCTCGGACGCGAGACGGACTCCGCGATGTGGAGCCACGAGATCGGGGCCGCGGAGACGCTTCGCCCCCAGACCGGCCTCTCTCGCTTCGGCGACGGAGAACGGACGGTCGACGAGGTTAGGGGGCAGAGGGATGCGCGGCATGAGGCGAGACTGGCCCGGCTGAGTTGACCCGCGCCTCCTCGGCTACGCCCCCTGTGGACGATTCGGCCCCGCCTGCGACTGGGGAGGGCTCGCCTCACGGCACAAGCCCGCAGAGCACCGCGAGCCGACGGCTCACGGTGGGCAGAAGACGCTCCTCCGGCACCCCGTGACAGGCGACTTTTGACCACCGTCAGCCGAGGCCGCGCGCAGCAGGGTCCCCCGGTGGGCAGAAAGCGCCTCTCCAGCACCGCGCGAAGGGCGACTTCCGGCCAACGTCAGCCGCAGCGCGCGCAGCAGGCTCAACGGTGGGCAGAAGACGCCCCCCAGCACCCCGCCAGGGGCGACTTCCGACCAACGTCAGTCGCAGCGCGCACCGCAGGCGCCACGGTGGGCAGAAAGCGCCGCTCCAGCACCGCGCGAAAGGCGACTTTCGACCAACGTCAGTCGCAGCGCGCACCGCAGGCGCCACGGTGGGCAGAAAGCGCCCCTCCAGCACCGCGCGAAGGGCGACTTTCGACCAACGTCAGCCGGGCACGAGCGCGAGCGACGAGCGACGGGCCACCAGCGACGAGCGCGCAAGACGGAGGGCCGCCACCCGAGCTGACTCGGGGCGGCGGCCCTCCGGTGAAGCAGACGAGCGCGAGCGCCCGACAGGCCTACTGCAGGTACAGCTGGAGGTCCTGGCTGACGGCCTTCGCGAACATGCGCAGGCGGGCGCGGCTCTCGACGCGCGAGACGGCCTGGCGCGACGAGTGGACGCGCTTTGAGATCTCGTCGAGGGTCATCGGCTGGTCGTCGTCGAGGCCGAAGCGCATGCGGATCACGCGCGCCTCGTCGTCGGGCAGCGTCGCCACGAGGGCGTGCATGTCGCGGTTGAGCAGCGAGTTCTCGGTCGCGGCGGTCGGCGACGGGGTCTCTTCGTCTTCGATGAAGTCGCCCAGCTCGCTGTCCTCCGCGTCGCCGACGACGGTATGGATCGACACCGGCTCGTGCGAACGCGACTTCAGCTCGACCAGGTCGGCGACCTCCATCGCGACCTCGGCGGCGACCTCGTCGACGGTGGGCGCACGGCCCAGGTCGACGGTCAGGTCGCGCTCGGCCCGCGAGATGCGGTTGATGCGCTCGACCGTGTGCACCGGGATACGGATGGCGCGGGCCTTGTCGGCGAGCCCGCGGGCGATGGCCTGGCGGATCCACCACGTGGCGTAGGTCGAGAACTTGTAGCCCTGCGTGTAGTCGAACTTCTCGACGGCGCGCACCAGGCCGAGGTTGCCCTCCTGGATGACGTCCATGAAGGGCAGCCCGCGCTGCGTGTAGCGCTTCGCGATGCTGACGACGAGGCGCAGGTTGGCGGTGATCATGCGGTCCTTCGCACGCTCGCCGTCGTGCTGCAGCCACTTGAGGTCGCGCATCATCTGCGCGTGGGCCTTGGTGCGGTCTTTCTTGACCGCGTCGGCGGCCTGGAGGTCCTTGATCTTCTCGGCGGCGAACAGGCCGACCTCGATGCGGCGGGCGATCTCGGTCTCCTCGGCCGCGTCGAGGAGGGGCATGCGGCCGATGTGGCGGAGGTAGTCGCCGACCTGGTCGGTGGAGGCCCCGCGGACCTGCGAGAGGACCTCGACTTCGGTGTCGTCGGTCGTCTCGGTGCTGCTGCTGCGCGTGGTGACGGTGGTGGTCGTCATCGTTCTCTCCCTGCTTCGAGTGCTGACTGCGTTGCTGTCGAATAAGTTCGTGAAGCTCTTCGGCGTAGTAAAAGTCTCTCGCTCGACCGAATCCCGGCAAAAGCCGGAGGGGACCTTCACAAGCTTTCTCGGAGGGCGCACACAGGGTTTCGAGTCATTCGGGGTACGAGAACACGTCGTCTTTGACGGCGCACCCCCTGCGGGTGTAAGCACCTCGACGCCGCACAACGGGGTACAGCCCCCGGAGTCGGGGCACAGCGATGCCCGTGATCATGGGCATCTCGGGGCGCGAGCGGCACGTCGAGGGGGACGCCGTCCACCGATGCACACATCGGGTACGGCTGCTCTATCTTTTTCAGCCCACCGGGCACCCTCCGTTCGGTTCACGGCTAGGGGGACAACTCCGCTCGTGTCCGCGCGGCGCCCGAGACAGCACGAACGCCCGCCGACGGGGTCGGACGGGCGTTCGGGGAGAAGCCGGGGAGAGGAGCCGAGGAGGCGCTACGACGTGGCCGCGCGGCGATCGCCGTCGAGGCGGTCGCCCCCACGGCGGTCGGCGGCGATGCGCTCGGCCTCGAAGTCGGCTGCAGCGACCTTGGCGCGCTCTTCGGCCTCGATCTTGGAGTACGCGGAGCGCTCCGTCCGGTCGGCGCGGATCAGCGAGCGGACGACGAACCAGAAGATGAGGCCGACGACGATGGTCGGCGTCAACGAGAAGACGAACGCTCCGAGATAGGTTTCAGGCACTCGTCAAGGGTACGTCTCGGGATGTCACTTCACCAGCGGGAACAGGATCGTCTCGCGGATCCCCAGGCCCGTGATCGCCATCAGCAGGCGGTCGATGCCCATGCCCATCCCGCCGCTCGGCGGCATGCCGTGCTCGAGGGCCGTCAGGAAGTCCTCGTCGAGGCGCATGGCCTCGACGTCGCCGCGGGCACCGAGGGCCGCCTGCTCGACGAAGCGCTCGCGCTGCACGACCGGGTCGACGAGCTCGGAGTACGCCGTGGCGAGCTCGAACCCGCGGACGTAGAGATCCCACTTCTCGACCACGCCCGGCTTCGAGCGGTGGCTGCGGACGAGGGGGCTCGTGTCGACCGGGAAGTCCATGACGAAGGTCGGGCGGTCGAGCGACGGCTTGACGAAGTGCTCCCAGAGCTCTTCGACGAGCTTGCCGTGCGTCTCGTGCGGCACGACGAGGTCGACGGTGGCGGCGAGCGCCTGCAGGTCGGCGACCGAGGTGGCGGGGGTGACCTCGACGCCGGCGGCCTCGCTGAGCGACTCGTACATGGGCACGCGGGCCCACTCGCCACCGAGGTCGTACTCGGTGCCGTCGGCGAGGGTGACGAGATGCGTGCCGGCGACGGCGAAGGCGGCGTTCTGCACCATCTCTTGAGTCAGTCGCGCCATCTGCTCGTAGTCGCCGTAGGCCTGGTACGCCTCGACCATGGCGAACTCGGGCGAGTGCGTCGAGTCGGCGCCCTCGTTGCGGAAGTTGCGGTTGATCTCGAAGACGCGGTCGATGCCGCCGACCACCGCCCGCTTGAGGAACAGCTCGGGCGCGATGCGGAGGAACAGCTCGGTGTCGAACGCGTTGCTGTGGGTCTGGAAGGGTCGGGCCGCGGCGCCGCCGTGCATGGTCTGCAGCATGGGCGTCTCGACCTCGAGGTACTCGTGCGAGTCGAAGGTGCGGCGGAGCGACGCGACGGCGGCGGCGCGGGCCCGCACGGTGGCGCGGGCCTGGTCGCGCACGATCAGGTCGAGGTAGCGCTGACGCACGCGGGTCTCTTCGCTGAGCTCGCCGTGCAGGTTGGGCAGCGGCAGGATCGCCTTCGACGCGATGGTCCAGTCGGTGACCATGATCGACAGCTCGCCCCGGCGCGACGAGATGACCTCGCCGGTGACGAAGACGTGGTCGCCCAGGTCGACGAGCTCCTTCCAGTCGGCGAGCGACTGCTCGCCCACCTCGGCCAGCGACACCATCGCCTGGATGCGCGACCCGTCGCCCGCCTGCAGGGCGGCGAAGCAGAGCTTGCCCGTGTTGCGGGCGTGCACGATGCGACCGGCGAGCCCCACGACGTCGCCCGACCGGCTGTCGGTCTCGAGCTCGGCGTGACGGGCGCGGACGGCCGCGATCGTGTCGGAGACGGGCACCCCGACCGGGTAGGCCTCACGACCCGAGTCGAGCAGACGCTGCCGCTTGGCGAGGCGCACCTGCTTCTGCTCGGACGCCTCGCGCGCCTCCTCGCTGACCGCCTGGCCGTCGGCGGCGGCGGCGCCTGCCGCGCCGTCGAGCGCGGTGGTGGAGGTGGGGTCGGGCGAGACGGTCATGTGTCAGCTGCTCCAGCGAAGGGGGAAGAGGATGTGGGAGGCGCGGTGCCGTCAGGCGCGCGGGTCGCCGAACGCGGACGGCCCGTCGTCGAACGAGGCCACGTCGATGGTACCGGGGCCGACCGACCCCTCGGCGATGCCGAGAGCGCGGTCCATCGCCGACCGGACCAGCGGGGCGATGACGCGCCCCGGCTCGGGCATGCCCAGCTCGGCCAGCAGACCGACCGACTGGGTGACGATCGCGGCCGAGAACTCGGTCGCCGTCGCGACGGCCTCGGCGTACCGGGGGCGGTCGGCGTCGGCGACGAGCACGGGCTCGGCGCCCATCTCGACGACGAGCGCCTGCCCGATCGGCTGCACCGGCACGGGCGCCGTGACCGCGCAGTACGCGCCGCGGAGCCGCACGAGGTCGATGGTGGTGCCGGTGAACGTGAGCGCCGGGTGGATCGCGAGCGGGATGACGCCGGCGGCGAGCGCGGGTCTCAGCACCTCGAGTCCGTGCACGGCCGAGGTGTGCACGACGAGCTGCCCGGGCTGCCAGCCGCCCGTCTCGGCGAGCCCCGCGACGAGGTCGGCGAGCTGGTCGTCGGGCACGGCGAGCAGCACGAGCTCGCTGCGTTCGACGACCTCCTGCACGGTCAGCACGGGCACGCCCGGCAGGATCGCCTCGGCGCGGTCGCGGGCCCGCTCGGAGACGGCCGAGATGCCGACCACCGCGTGTCCGGCGGCGGCGAGGGCGGCCCCGAGGATGGGGCCGACGTGCCCGGCTCCGATCACCCCGACCCCGAGCCGTCCGCTGCGCTGGGCGCTCATGCACCGCTCCCGTCGACGGGAGCGGAAGGCCCGGCAGGAGGCGCGGTGCCGGCACCCGCATCGCTCACGACGCTCGACAGCCACCGGTGCGTCCGGTCGGCGCGGGCCGCGCCCACGGCGTCGCGCCCGGCGGCGTGGAAGAACTCGAGCGCGTCGTTCTCGTCGAGCGCCCCGATCTGGGCCGTGATCGGCCCCTGGACGGTGTGCACGCTCACCTCGGCGAGTCGCAGCCGGCGCAGCAGCGGCCCCTGCCGGAGGGCGACGCTCTGGATGCGCGGCAGCGGCACGACGACGAGTCTGCGCCAGACGGCCCCGGTGCGCAGCAGCACCGCGCCGGGCGCCGAGCGGAACCCGTTGCGTCGCCACGAGAACCAGCGCAGCACGGCCGCACGACGCGGCGAGACGGTGAAGCCGCCGTCGTCGCCCTTCGCGGTCAGACCCTGCTCGATGATCGACACGGTGCGGGCGGCGTGCTCGCCCGCGTTCTCGCGGAACCCGCGCGCAGCGCCCACCGGATCGGAGGCGACCGCGTCGGAGGTGGCGACCAGCGCCTCCTCGGTGACGGGCTCCGTCGGGGCGACCAGCGCCTCTTCGGTGTCGGCGTCCGCGGCGGCCACTCCGACGAGCTCGGGCAGCACGAACTCGAGCACCCGACGCACGTCGGCCATGTCGCCCACCGGCAGGATGCTGGTGTTGTTCTGACCGTCGGCGCCGTTCGCACTCGACCGCGAGGCGCGGTTGATCGAGATCTCCCACCAGCCGAACGGCCGCCAGAGCAGCGGCTGACTGACCTTGACCGAGTGGATGCGCCCGGGCGGCAGCGTCTCGTTCGTGGTCGAGAAGAGGCCGTAGCCGATGCGGATGCCGTCGCGGGTCGACGCGATGCTGAAGCGCAGCGACTTCGAGATGCGGTTGACGAAGAACCCGCCCGAGCCGAGCAGAGCCGGCAGCATCGCGAACAGCAGGAAGTACTCGCCGGTCACAGCGACGCTGATCGCCACCGCGACGGCCGCAGCGACGATGAACAGCGTGTAGCCGCTCAGCAGCACCGAGCCGATCAGGCGACCCGGCTCGATGCGGACGACCGAGTCGGGGTCGGCCTCGCGCGGGTCGAGCTCGGGAGCGAGGAACTCGTGCGCGCGCTGCTCGACGACGCCGCCGAGCCCGGTGCGGTGGGCGACCGGCGGGGTGCCGGGGGCTCCTTCGAGAACGGGCGCCGCGCCTCCTCGGTTCGCGGGGTCGTCGCCGGCGAGCGCGGACGTCGTCTCGGGTCGGCGGGCTCCGGAGGCGCGGCGCAGGATCTCGCGTCGGAGGTCGTCGGCCGCGGCCCCCCTCAGGTACGCGAGCACGACGTTGGCGTCGTCGCCCGCCTGGTTGACCTCGAGACGGGCGGCCCCGAAGACGCGCGCCAGCAGCGGGCGCTGGATGTTGATGCCCTGGATCCGGTCGAGCCGCGCCCGACGGTTCGTGCGGAAGACGACGCCGCTGCGGACCTCGACGATCTCTTCGGTGACACGGAACGTGTTCATCCGCCACGAGAGGTAGAACAGGCCGACGAGCGCCGCGATCACCACGACGATGCCGAGCAGCACGAAGCCGATCCAGCCCTGGTCGACCACGTAGCCGAACGGGTCCCCCTCGTCGGAGCCGCCGCGGCGACCGCCGGGCAGGAAGAGCTCGATGGCCCAGTCGCGCGCGTTGTTGACGACGATGCCGAGCAGCACGACGAGCGCGATGCCGCCCTTGAGCACCGGGGTGGCGGGGTGGGTGCGCCGGGCGGCGAGGCGGGGGCGCCGTCGCTCACAGGCCGGCCCGTCGCGACTCGGCGAGACTCACGAGCCGGTCGCGCAGCGCCTCGGCGTCGTCGGCGGGCACCCCGGGGATGGTCACGCCCGACGAGGCCGCGGCCGTGACGAACTTCAGGTCGCTGAGACCGAGCGCCCGTACCACGGGGCCGCGGTTGATGTCGATCAGCTGCATGCGGCCGTAGGGCACCGCGACGAAGCGGACGAACATGACGCCCTTGCGCAGCAGCAGGTCGTCGTCGCGCAGCTGGTAGCGAATCGACCGGACGCGCCGGGGCGTGAAAGCGGCCACCAACGCGAAGATCACGACCACCGCGGCGGTGACGGCGTAGGCCCACCACTGCTCGAGGAGCCACAGGGGCAGGGTGGCGGCCGCCGCGATCAGGCCGGTGACCACCCAGCCGATCAGCTCGGGCCAGACGTACTTGGGCGAGACGCCGGTCCAGGAGCCGGACACGGCGTCGTCGCGGCGGGCGATGTCGTCGTAGGCGCTGTCGAGTCGATCCATGGCGGAGGTTCCTCCGGTCGGCGGTGGCGAGACGGAACACGGCCCTCAGGCCGCTTGCGCCCCCGGCCCGCCGTCGTCGTCGCCCGGTGGCACCGTGCACATGCGCTCGGCGACGACCCCCGCCACGAGGAGGGCGAGACCCCCCACCACGGCGACGATCGTGGGCACGAGCGAGCCTACCGCGACGGTCACGCCGCGCGTCAGCATGAAGACGAGCACCCCCGCGGCGGCCCCGCCGAACAGCGCCCCCGAGAGACTGCTCGCTTTGGCCAGCAGCAGCACCCTCGTCGCGTAGTACGGGTCGATGCGGTCGGTGCTGGTGCCCCGGGCGACGCGGCGCACGGGCACGGCCATGCTGACGACGATGCCGCCGATGGCGAGCAGCACGAGGCCGAGCGGCACCGGGGGCACGAGGGCGGCCATGCCGTTCGCGACCAGGGCGGCGTCGACGACGAAGCCCGCGACGAGGGCCGCGAGGCCGAGTGCGATCAGGGTGCCGGGGCGGGTGTGCTTCACGCGGTGACTCCCTGGTCGTGCCGGTCGTCCGCCGACGGGATGGCCGAGGAGGCGCGGCGCCGGTCGAGCAGCCGCGTCGCCCCGGTCACGGGTCGGGTCCGGTCGGGGAGCCGCGCGATCAGGGCGGCGACCGGTCCGTGGCCGCCGAGCCGCGCCTCCTCGTCGATCTCGAACCAGGGCTCGAGCACGAAGGCGCGCTCGGACGCTCGCGGGTGCGGCAGGGTGAGGCGCTCGGTGTCGAGCTCGAGATCGCCGAAGGCGACGATGTCGAGGTCGAGCGTGCGATCGCCCCAGCGGACCTCGCGGGTGCGACCGTGCTCGGACTCGATGCCGTGCAGCGCGTCGAGCAGCGCCAGGGGGTCGAGGTCGGTGTCGACGAGCGCGACCGCGTTGAGGTACTCGGGCCGCGTCTCGTCGGGGCCGTCGAGCGTCAGCGCCACGGACGACACGGGGGTCGAGGCCGCGACGACGGTGATGCCCGGGGTCGCGTCGAGGGCCCGCACGGCGTCGCCGAGCAGTTCGTCGCGGGCGCCGAGGTTCGAGCCGAGCGCGATGACGGCGCGGGTGGTCGGTGTGCCAGCCGCCCGGTTGGCGGGTGTGCCGGCCGCTCGGGTCGCTGGTGTGCCGACGGCGTGGGTGCTGGGCGCGTGCGGCTCGGCGCTCACGGGCGCTCCCGCACGATGGTGATCGAGACGTCCGAGAACGGAACGGTGATGGGCGCGCTCGGCTTGTGCACGGTGATCTCGGTGCGCACGGCGGCGGGGAACGCGAGGACCACGCCGGCCAGACGCTCGGCCAGGGTCTCGATCAGGTCGACCGGGTCGCTCTCGACGGCGGCGACGAGCTGCTCGGCGAGCACGCCGTAGTGCACGGTCGCCTCGAGGTCGTCGCCGGTGGCCGCCGCCCGGGTGTCGAGGTGCACGACGGCGTCGACGACGAACTCCTGACCGTCGCGGCGCTCGTGGTCGAAGACCCCGTGGTGCCCGGTGGCGCGCACGCCGCTCAAGCGGAGCACGTCGAGGCCGACGGCGGCCGTCGCAGCGGGGGCCGCCGCGGCGGGGCTCGTCTCGGCGGCGGGGCTCGTCTCGGCGGCGGTCATGCGTGCCTCGCCGATCGGGTCGACTTCGCGGCGCCCGCCGAGCGGCCCCCCTGCTGCCAGGCCTGCCAGACGTCGAGCGCCGCCCGGGTCGCGGCGACGTCGTGCACGCGCACCGCCCAGACGCCCTCGAGGGCGGCCAGCACGCTGACGACCGCCGTGGCCTGGTCGCGGGCCTCGATCGGAGCGCCTTCGGGCAGCAGCTCGCCGAGGAACCTCTTGCGCGAGGCCCCGACCATCAGCGGCAGCCCGAGACGGCCGAGCCCCCGCAGACCGGCGAGCACCTGCCAGTTCTGAGCGGCGTCCTTCGAGAAGCCGAGACCGGGGTCGAGCACGAGACGGGAGGGGTCGATCCCCTGGGCGACGAGGTCGGCGACGCGCTGCTGCAGCTCGTCGTGCACGTCGGTCACGACGTCGCGGTAGTCGGGCCGGTCGGAGCCGTCGAGCGGCCCGCGCCAGTGCATGGCCACGAAGGTGCTGCCGGTGTCGGCGACGGCCTGCGCCATGAAGCGGTCGGCGAGACCGCCCGAGACGTCGTTGACGATGTCGGCTCCGGCCTCGACGGCCGCGTAGGCCGTGGCGGCGTTCATGGTGTCGATGCTCACCCGGACGCCTTCGGACGCCAGCTGCCGGATGACGGGCAGCACGCGCCGCTGCTCGTCGATCGGGGCGACCCGGGCGCTGCCGGGTCTCGTCGATTCGCCGCCGACGTCGATCACGTCGGCCCCGGCCTCGACGAGCGCTCTCGCGTGCCGCAGGGCGTCGTCGACCTCGACGTAGCGACCGCCGTCGCTGAACGAGTCGGGCGTGACGTTCACGATGCCGACCACGAGCGGTCCGTCGCGTGGCGGGCGCGGTGCCGGCGTGGCAGGAGGCGCGGCCGACGTCGCGGCAGCCGTCTCAGCAGACGTCGCGGCCGGCTGCACGATGTCCATCACGAGGGTCGCGGCGTCCGGCTCGACGCCGGGCGAGCTGCTCGCCGGGGGTCGCCGCAGCTCGTCGGCACCGCGGACGGGCGGCACCACGGGACTCGGCGCGGCGTGCGAGCCGACCCGGGTCCGGGTCGAGGCCTCGTCGCGGTCGTCGAGCGGCCCGTCGAAGCGTCCGCCGGCGATGAGGCGGCGTCCGGAGGCGCGGGTCGGCAGGGCGGGCTCGCTCACCGTGCTCGGACCGCCGGGGGTGCCGGTCGCGGCGGACGGGCTCGCGGAGCCGGGTGTCACGGTGCTCGGGCCGCCGGGGGTGCGGGTCGCGGGCGTCTGCGTGACCGGGGGCAGCTGGGCCGGGGGTCGGACCGCGGCCCGCTCACCGAGCGAGAGGACGAGGCGACGTTCGCTGCCGGCAGCCGGCGCGCTGGCCGGCGGTGCGTCGAGCACGACCGGGTCGGGGTAGCGCGCCCTCCCCCGCGGACGCTTCCAGACACGTCCGGCCGACGACTCGTCGGATGCCCGGTGTGCTCCACTCGGTGAGTCGGTCACGGGGAGGCGCCTCCGATCGGGGCCAGGGGTCGAACAGGGTCGGGCTCCAGGGTAGCGACCGCACCGGCGGCGTCGAGCCGGTGCGGTCGCTCCGCTCGACGGTTACGCCGTGGCGATGCCGGGCGTCGTGCGCGGCGGGCGCTGACGGCTCGACGAGCTGTCGGCCTCGGGCTCGGAGCCGACGCCGCCGTCGACCGCGGCCGCGTCGACCGGCGCCTTGGTGGGCATCGGGATCGCGGGTCGGTCGGAGACGGGCCGCTTGTCGCTCGAGAGCCACTGCGGGCGCTCGGGCAGCTTGCGGACGTCCTTGAAGATCTCGGCGAGCTCGTCGTGGTCGAGGGTCTCCTTCTCGAGCAGCACGGCGGCCAGCTCGTCGAGCACGTCGCGGTTGTCGTTGATGACCTGCCACGCCTCATCGTGCGCCTGCTCGAGCAGCACGCGGACCTCGGCGTCGACCGTCTCGGCGATGTTCTCCGAGTAGTCGCGCTGACCCATGTCGCGGCCCATGAACTGCTCGCCCGAGCCCTGGCCGAGCTTGACCGATCCGACCTTGTTGCTCATGCCGTACTCGGTGACCATCTTGCGGGCCGTGCCGGTCGCCTTCTCGATGTCGTTCGACGCACCGGTGGTCGGGTCGTGGAACACGATCTCTTCGGCGACGCGACCGCCCATGGCGTAGGTGAGCTGGTCGAGCAGCTCGTTGCGGGTGACCGAGTACTTGTCTTCGAGGGGCAGCACCATCGTGTAGCCGAGGGCACGACCACGCGGCAGGATCGTCACCTTCGTGACCGGGTCGGTGTGACGCATCGCGGCGGCGGCGAGGGCGTGACCGCCCTCGTGGTACGCGGTGATGAGCTTCTCGTGGTCGTTCATGATGCGGCTGCGGCGCTGCGGACCGGCCATCACGCGGTCGACGGCCTCGTCGAGGGCGCGGTTGTCGATCAGCTGCGCGTTGGAGCGCGCCGTCAGCAGTGCGGCCTCGTTCAGAACGTTGGCCAGGTCGGCACCCGTGAAGCCGGGCGTCTTGCGGGCCAGCACCTCGAGGTTGACCGACGCGGCGAGGGGCTTGCCCTTGCCGTGCACCTCGAGGATCTGCTTGCGGCCGTCGAGACCGGGGGCGTCGACGCCGATCTGGCGGTCGAAGCGACCGGGACGCAGCAGGGCGGGGTCGAGCACGTCGGGCCGGTTCGTGGCCGCGATGAGGATGACGTTGGTCTTGACGTCGAAGCCGTCCATCTCGACGAGCAGCTGGTTGAGCGTCTGCTCGCGCTCGTCGTTGCCGCCGCCGACGCCGGCGCCGCGGTGACGACCGACGGCGTCGATCTCGTCGACGAAGATGATGGCGGGCGAGTTCTGCTTGGCCTGCTCGAACAGGTCGCGGACGCGGCTGGCGCCGACTCCGACGAACATCTCGACGAAGTCCGAGCCGGAGATCGAGAAGAACGGCACCCCGGCCTCGCCGGCGACGGCGCGGGCGAGCAGGGTCTTACCGGTGCCGGGAGGGCCGTAGAGCAGCACGCCCTTCGGGATGCGCGCCCCGACGGCCTGGAACTTCGCGGGCTCCTTCAGGAACTCCTTGATCTCCTCCAGCTCCTCGATGGCCTCGTCGGCGCCGGCGACGTCGGTGAACATGACCTGCGGGGTCTCTTTCGAGTTCAGCTTCGCCTTCGACTTGCCGAACTGCATGACCTTGCTGCCGCCTCCCTGCATGGACGACAGGAGGAACCAGAAGATCACGCCGATGATCAGGAAGGGCAGCAGGATGCCGAGCAGCGACACGAGCCAGTTGCTCTGCGTGACGGTGTCGTCGAAGTTCTCGAGGTCGGCGTCGGTGATGGCCGTGACGACCTCTTCACCACGCGGCGTCGCGTAGTAGAACTGCTCCTGCTTGTCGCCGTCTTTCAAGACGAGGTCGACGCGCTGCTCGTTGCTGAAGATCGTGGCCGACTTGACGTCGCCGGCGCTGATCGAGGCGAGGCCCTTCTGGGTCGACACCTGCGTCGTGCTCCCGGAGCTGATGACGCTCCACCCGATGCCGATGCCGATCACGGCGATCACGATGTAGATGATCGGGCCGCGGAAGAGTTTCTTGAAGTCCATGTCAGTACGGGCGGAGCCCGACGCCTTTCTGCAGGGAGAAGATGAGCAGAAGGTTACATCGAGCGCCCTATGCGCCTCATGGGTGTTCGCCGTGGGCCTAATGCGCGCCCCGGCCCCTGCCCGCCGGCCCGACCCGCGCCTCCCGCGAGGGCCTAGCTGTAGACGTGCGGCGCGAGCACGCCGACACCGCGCAGGTTGCGGTACCGCTCGTCGAAGTCGAGGCCGTAGCCGACCACGAAGTCGTTGGGGATCTCGAACCCGACGTACTTGACGTCGACGTCGACCTTCGCCGCCTCGGGCTTGCGCAGCAGGGCGAAGATCTCGACCGACGCGGCGCCGCGGGTGCGCAGGTTCTCGAGCAGCCACGACAGGGTCAGCCCGGAGTCGATGATGTCCTCGACGATGATGACGTCGCGACCGAGCAGATCGGTGTCCAGGTCTTTCAGGATGCGCACGACACCCGACGACTTCGTACCCGAGCCATACGACGAGACGGCCATCCAGTCCATCGCGGCGCTCATCTTGAGCTCGCGCGAGAAGTCGGCCATCACCATGACGGCGCCCTTCAGCACCCCGACCAGCAGCGGGTCGCGCCCGGCGTAGTCGGCCTCGACCCGGCGGGCGATCTCGGCGATCTTCGCGTGGATCTGCTCTTCCGTGTAGAGGACGGAGGTGAGGTCGCTCTCGATGTCGCTGAGTTCCATGGCGGGCTGTCGCTCCAGAGGTGAGGTGTGAGGGGGTGGTGGCGGGGATCTCAGGAGGCGCCGGTCGCGGCGAAGTGCAGCGCGCCTCCGGTGCGTATCACTGTAATGCCCGGCAACGACACGGGGCCCTGCCCGTGCCAGTCGGTCACGAGCCGGGCGACCTCGAGGGTCTGCGCGCGACTGAGCGTGACGGCGAACTCGCTCGCGACGGCCAGTCGGATGAGCCGCTGCCGCAGCGCCGCGGGGTTCGCCGCCAACGACCGGACGTCGAGCGAGATGCCGGCCTCGGCGTGGTCCGCCACCTCTTCGGCCTGCTCGAGCGCGAAGTGGTCGAGCGCGTCGTTGTCCTCCCGCAGCTGGGCGGCCGTGCGGACGAGCGCCTCGGCGACCCCGGGCCCCAGCTCGCGCTCGAGCACCGGCAGCACGGACCGCCGCACCCGCACGCGGGCGTAGGCGGGGTCGTCGTTGTGCGGGTCGTCCCACGGATCGAGCCCGAGATCGGCGCAGGAGGCGCGGGTCGTCTCCCGACGCACCCCCAGCAGCGGTCGGCGCCACCGCCCCGTGACGGGCTCCATGCCCTGGAGGCTCACCGGGCCGCTCCCCCGCGCCAGCCCGAGCAGCACGGTCTCGGCCTGATCGTCGAGCGTGTGGCCGAGCAGCACGGCGACCGCACCGGTCTCGGTGGCGACCCGGTCGAGCGACCGGTAACGCGCCTCCCTGGCCGCCGCCTCGGGCCCGCCATCGGCACCGACCTCGACCCGGCGGATCTCGACGGGGGCGAGCCCGAGCGCGATCGCAGCCGAGGAGGCGCGGGTGGCGACCTCGGCGGAGCCCGCCTGCAGCGCATGGTCGACGACGACGGCCCCGGCGCGGAGACCGGCCCGGGGAGCCTCGAAGGCGGTCGCGGCGGCGAGCGCGAGCGAGTCGGCTCCGCCGCTGAGAGCGACGAGCACGAGGGAGTCGGCGGGCAGCCCCTCGAGCGAGGCGCGGACGGCCCGGCGGACGTCGGCCATGGCCGGGGTCAGGCGCGGACGGGTCGGACGGTGCTCGGCGGGCATCTTGTAACGTTAGCGAAGCCGTCGACCGGCCCGGTCGGCACGCCCCCCGAACTGAACCAGGAGCACCCATGGCCGCGTACGACGCCGTGATCGAGATCCCCAAGGGAAGCCGCAACAAGTACGAGGTCGACCACGAGACCGGTCGCGTCTACCTCGACCGCGTGCTCTTCACGGGCTTCGTCTACCCGACCGACTACGGGTTCTTCGAGAACACCCTCGGGCTCGACGGCGACCCCGTCGACGTGCTGGTGCTGCTCGACTACCCGCTGTTCCCGGGCGTGGGCGTGAAGGTCCGCCCCGTGGGCGTGTTCAACATGACCGACGACGGCGGCAGCGACGCCAAGGTCATCGCGGTGCCCGCGAAGGACCCGCGCTGGGAGCACATCCAGGACGTCTCGGACGTCCCCGAGTACCTCCGCAAGGAGATCGAGCACTTCTTCGAGCACTACAAGGACCTCGAGCCCGGCAAGTGGGTCAAGACCGAGGGCTGGGGCGACGCCGCCGAGGCCGAGGCCATCGTCGAGGCCGGCATCAAGAAGCTGGCCGACGAGGGTCACTGACCTCCGCCCGCAGCACGCAGAAGGGGCCCCGCGCGATCACGCGCGGGGCCCCTTCTCTTTCGTCTCCCCGCTACAGCGTGATGCCGCGCTGCGCCATGAAGGCGACCGGGTTGGCGGCCGTGCCGTTGATGCGGGTCTCGAAGTGCAGGTGGCAGCCCGTCGAGTTGCCGGTCGAGCCGACGTGCCCGATCTGCTGGCCGAGCGCGACCCGCTGGCCGACGCCGACCATGATGCCGCCGTCGGGCTGGTGTCCGTAGGCCGTCGTGATGCCGTTGCCGTGGTCGATCAGCACGTAGTTGCCGTAGCCGCCGTACCAGCCGGCGTAGACGACGGTGCCGGCCGTGGCGGCGAAGATCGGGGTGTTGCAGGCGGCGGCCAGGTCGGTGCCCGCGTGCAGGATGTAGGCGCCGGTGACCGGGTTCACGCGCATGCCGAAGCCGCTCACGACGTTCCCACCCGACGGCCGCGTCCAGCCGAAGCTCGACGTGACGCCCACCGGGGTGCCCGAGGTCGGGCTGCCGAGACGGGCGGCGCGGGCCGCAGCCTCGGCCTCCTTCTTCTTGCGCTCGGCCTCGCCCTTCTCGAACTGGGCCTGTGTGGTGTCCGCGTTCGTCTTGAGCGAGACGAGCTGCGCCTGGAGGCGGGCGCCGTTCTCCTGCTGCTCGGCGAGCGAGTCGGCGGCGGCCCGGGCCGCCTCGTTGGCGACCTCGAGCGCGGCCTGCGCCTTCGCGGCCAACTCGCCCAGCGCCTCCTCGGCCACTGCGGCCTGGTCGGTCAGCGACTGCGCCGTGTTGCGATCCTGTGTGGCCTGCGAGTAGATGCCGTCGGCCTGCTCGGTCAGCTTGGTCATCGCGCCGAGCTTGTAGAGCAGCTCGCCCGCGTCGCCCGGGTCGGCGATCAGGGTGCCGGTCATGTCGTTGCCGTTGCCGCCCGAGCGGCCGAGCTGCGCGGCGAGCTGCCCCGCGCGCTCCTCGCTGGCGGCGGCCACGGTCGCCGCCGAGTCGGCCTGATCGCGCAGCTGCTGCGTCTTGAACTGCGCTTCGTCGAAGGCGGTCTGCGCCTTCTGCAGGATGTCGCCCTTCTTCTTCGCGTCGGCGTTCTTCCGGTCGAGGTCCTTCGTCATCTGGTCGAGGATCTCCTCGAGCCGCTTGATCTCGGCGACCTTCGCGGCCTCGTCGCCGCGCGCCTTCTCCACGTCCGACCACGACGGGTAGCTCGCCGCCTGAGCGGAGTCGACGGGACCGCCCGTCACGCCGACGCCCACGCCCGCGACCAGAGCGAGGGCGACGACCACGGCGGTCGCCCGACGACGGCGACGGGTCGAGGCAGCGGGGCGCGACGCACCGGAGCGGCCGAGGAGGCGGAAGAGACTCATGCAGGATCGATTCGTTCGAGAACGGGGTGACGCCGCCTGCGGCCCCTCAGACCTTCAAGCGCAGGTCGAAACTAACGGCGCCCGACCCGTCCGGGGGGTGACACGCCGGAGCGACGTCGCGGTCGGTGATGGCAGCCGCCGGCCGCGCACGGGCGATCACCGACCACGTTTTGCATTAACGCCGCCTGGTCCGTATGCTCGTCTCTCGGTTGCTCTGTGCTCTTCGGAACACACGGCCCCATCGTTTAGTGGCCTAGGACACCGCCCTTTCACGGCGGCAGCACGGGTTCGAATCCCGTTGGGGTCACTGGTTCGGCAACGATCCAGAGTCCGGTTAGTATAAGTAGCAATTGTTTGGCCCTGTAGCGCAGTTGGTTAGCGCGCCGCCCTGTCACGGCGGAGGTCGCCGGTTCAAGTCCGGTCAGGGTCGCCAAGGCGAGTTTCTCGTCTGGAGGGCCAGTCCCTCCCGGTGGGCCAGAGAGTCGAAGCATCTGTTCGATCAGGCCCCCACGGCTGGGTAGCTCAGTTGGTAGAGCGTTCGACTGAAAATCGAAAGGTCCACGGATCGATGCCGTGTCCAGCCACTCAAGGTCCCGTCTCGGCGGGGCCTGTCGTCTTTAAGCCGGGGTTCGGGTCGCTGCCGGGTATCGGATCACTGCCGGGTATCGGATCACTGCCGGGTCACGGATCACTGCCGGTCCTCGGGCGCGGTCGTCGCGCCGGCCGCTGCGAGGTCGCGTGAGCATCGGCCACGACCCCGGCGTCGCGCATCCGCGCCACCGCTGGCTCGACCCGCTGCTGGCCGGTCTCCTGGCGTTCGTGGTCGCCGGTGTCGGCAGCTGGATCCCCTCGTACTGGAGCGACGAGGCGACCACCCTGATCGCCGCCCGCATGCCGCTGCCCGACCTGATCGCGTTCCTGGGTCAGCGCGACGCGGTGCACAGCGTCTACTACCTGATGATGCACGCCTGGATCGGCGTGATGGGCGAGAGCGAGTTCGCCACGCGCCTCCCGGGGGTGCTGTTCACCGGTCTCGGGGCCGCGGGCGTGCTCGTGCTGGTCCGCATGCTGACCAGCCGCATGACGGCCGTGCTCGCCGCCGTCGTCTACGCGGTGCTGCCGCGCCTCACGCTCGAGGCCATCGAGGCCCGGCCGTACGCCCTCACCGCCGCCCTCGCCGTCTGGGTCACCGTGCTGGTGCTCGTCGCGTCGCGGCGTCAGAGCTGGTGGTGGTGGCTCGCGTACGGCGCGGGTCTCGCCGCGTCCATCGCGACGTTCGTCCCGCTCGCCCTGATGGTCGTGGTGCACGGCGTGTTCCTCGCGTTGGCACCGGCTCAGCGCCGACGTCGGGGAGCCCGCCACCGCCTCCTCGGCTGGTCGCTCTCGACCGCGGCCGCGCTGCTGGCGACGGCGCCGATGATCGGCACGGTGCTGAGCGAGCGCAGCCGACTGCTCGGTTCGGACGACCCCTCGACCGGGGCCGACATCACGTGGTGGACGGTGCTCGTCGAGCCGTGGTTCGCGACGTCGATCGCGTACGCGGTGATCGGCCTGGTGCTGCTCATCCTGCTCGGCACGCGGTTGCGCGACCGGGCACGGACCCCGGGCAGCGTCGTGCTGCTCGGGGCCCTCTGGGTCGTGCTGCCGGTGGGTCTGCTGCTAATCGCCGGTCTCGCGCTCGAACCGGTCTTCCAGGCGCGCCTCGTCGTGTTCGCGGCGCCGGGCATGTGCCTGCTGCTGAGCGTGGCGATCACGGGGTTCCGGCGCCGGTGGGTCAGCATCGCGCTGATCGCCCTGCTCGTCGTCGCCTCCGCCCCGACCTGGGTGCTGCAGCGGCAGCCGACGGGCAAGGGCGGTGCGGCCGACCTGCGTCAGATCGCGGGCTACATCGAGCAGCAGGCCCGGCCCGGCGACGCGTTCGTGCTCGACGCCTCGGGCACGGTGTCGACCCGGCCCCGCCAGGCGTTCTACGCGTACCCCGACCGGTTCGATGGGCTCGACGACGTCGCGTTCGTCCGGTCGGGCGCCGCCGAGGGCCGCTTCACCGACGTGACCCTCGGCCTCGACGACGAGACGCAGCGCGCCGAGCTGCAGGAGCGCCTCACCGACGTCGACCGCCTGTGGATCGGGCGGCTGCAGATCGATGCGCTCGACGACCCCGACCTGAACACCCTCGGCGGCTTCGGCTACGACCTCGCGCAAGAGCACCGCACGGGTCGCAGCGTCGTCTACCTGTTCGTCCGCCCCGACGGTCGCGGCTGAGCGGCGACCGCCGAGGAGGCGCGGGTCGGGTCGACCGTCAGCGTCGCAGATCGAGGGTGCAGCACTTCACCCCGCCGCCGCCCAGCAGCAGCTCGGAGAGGTCGACGCCGATCGGGTTGTAACCCCGCTCGCGCAGCTGACGCTCGAAGCCCGTCGCCCGGGCGGCGATGACGACGTTGTAGCCGTCGCTGTACGAGTTGAGCCCCAGGATGGCGGCGTCGTCCTCGTCGACGAGGATCGCATCCGGGAACCGCTCGCGCAGCACCTCGAGCGAGGCCGCGTCGAAGGCGCTCTCGAGGTAGGCGATGTTCTGGCCGCCCTCGACGGGCTCGGGGTCGAGCACCGCGATGGCCGTGTCGAGGTGGTAGAACGCGGGGTTCACGAGGGTGAGCCCGACGACCTCGCGACCGAAGACCCGCGCGACCTCGTCGTGCGAGCGGGTCGATGTGCGGAACCCGGTGCCGGCCAGCACGACGTCGCCGACGAGGAGCAGGTCGCCCTCGCCCTCGTTGATCTCGTCGGGCACGGCGACGTCGAAGCCGGCCTTACGGAACCAGTCCATGTAGGCGGGGCCCTCGGGCTGGCGCTCGGGGTAGGTGAAGAGGGCGCCGTAGGCCTTGCCGTCGACGACGAAGCCGCCGTTCGCCGCGTAGACCATGTCGGGCAGGCCGTCGATCGGGTCGATCAGGTGCACGTCGTGACCGAGGCCGACGTAGGTGTCGTAGAGCACCTGCCACTGGGCCACCGCCTTGGCGGTGTCGGTGGGCGCCGCGGGGTCCATCCAGGGGTTGATCTTGTAGCTCACGGTGAAGTGGTCGGGTCGGCACATCAGCACCGTGCGCGGGGTGGCTCGACGGATGATCGGGGGCTGGGGGTCTCCGGCGGTGTCCACGGAGTCGCTCGTGATGCTCACGGATGCCAGTGTCACACGCACCGGGCGCAGGAGGCCGGGCTGCGACGCAACGAATGTGCGTTATGGGCCTGGATCACGCAACTAGTTGCCGTAGGGTCTCGGGGTGGACAATCTCGACTTCGGCATCATCGACCTGCTGCGCCAGAACGCCCGCGCCGGCTACGGCGACATCGGGGCGTCGGTGGGGCTGAGCGCCTCGGCGGTGAAGCGACGTGTCGACCGCCTCGTCGCGGACGGCGTCATCAAGGGGTTCACGGTGCAGGTCGACCCGACTGTGGACGGCCTGGGCACCGAGGCGTACGTCGAGCTGTTCTGCCGGGGCACGGTGTCGCCGCAGGAGCTGCAGCGGATCCTCAGCACGGTGCCCGAGGTGGTCGACGCCGGCACCGTCACGGGCAGCGCCGACGCCATCGTGCACATGCGCAGCCGCGACATCCCGTCGCTGGAGGAGGCGCTCGAACGCGTCCGCAACGCCCCGAACGTCGATCACACCCGCAGCGCGATCGTCCTGTCGAAGCTGATAAGCCGCCACCCCGCCTGAGCGCGTCGGGCGCCGGGTCCGTGGGCAGAAAGCGCCCTTCACGAGGCCAGGAAAGACGTTTACTGACCACCGAGCCCGGCCTCGCGCCGCGCAACGCGTCGAGTGGTCAGAAGATGTCCTTCGCGAGGCCACCAAGGACATCTTCTGACCACTCGGGCGCGGGAGCGGGGGCGGCGGGGCGCGGGCTAGCGCGCGGGCGCGGGCGCGGGCTCGAGCGCAGGCCCGCCCGGCGCCCGCACCCGCACCCGCGTCAGAGCCGCAGGTCGCGGAGGGCCGCCTCAGGTCGCCCATCGCGGTGGGCCGCGACCGTGACCGTCTGCTCGTGCACGAAGGGGAGCAGCTCGACCCGGCCCTCGTCGGTGACCTCGCCCGTCCAGATCGCGACGTCGGCGCTGTGCCCGACGGCGGACGAGAGCTCCGTCCGCCCCCGGCCGACGAGGCGGATGCGCAGCCCGCGGTAGTCGGCCACACGACGGCGCTGGGCGGCGGAGGGCGTCATGCCGAGCTCGATCGCGGGGTCGTCGACGTCGTCGATCTGCTGCAGCGACCCGACGGCCGCACGGTCGAAGAAGGCCTCGTCGCTCTCGACGATCACCGCCCCCACCTCGACGGGCGACTGCGGAGACGTGATCAGCAGGTGGAGCGCCGCGGGCAGCGGCAGAGCGGTGCTGAGGTCGATGCGCGCCCCCGCCCGGGTGGCTGCGGCGATGAGACGGACGAGGTCGACGGGGTCGCCGCCCGACGCGAGCCGCAGCACGACCGACGCGGGGCGGTGACGCAGCACCGTGCGCTCGACCTCGAGGCCGCCGAGGGCCCGCGAGGCGCCGAAGACGTCTCGCCAGGCGCGTTCGTCGCTGCGGGCCGCCGCGCGGATGCGGTCGAACTCGTCGAACGAGAGGTTCGCACGGGCGGCCTCGATCAGGCGGACAACCGGCTCGGAGACGCCGTCGAGCTGCAACGACTTCTCGAGCGACCGGGCCGCTCTCGACCAGGCGCCCTGCGCGATGACGGTGTGCGCGCCTCCTGCGGCGGTGGTCCGCCCGACCGACGCGCGACGGCGCCCGCCCGAGGGGCTCCGACCCGCCCGGGGTGCGGCGACGGCGCGGTTGACCACGAGCGAGCCGACGTCGAGGGCCTCGAGCCACTGCTCGACCTCGTCGACGTCGAGCGAATGCAACCCGGCCGTCGACGAGCGCTCGAGCGCCCCCTGGAGGTCGACCGCCTCGGCGAAGGTGTCGACGTGCACGAGTCCGAGCACGGGCCCGCCCGGCATGGGGCGGGTGAAGGCGCCGCCCGGGCGCACGCCGTCTCGGATGCCAGGCCGCCAGAGCACGCCGTCGTCGTCGAGTCGTTCGGGCGCGACGAGCCAGGATTCTCCGGGGTCGAGCTCGGTGAGGGCGGCGAGCAGCGGCCCCTCGGCGGGAGCGATCAGCGGCCCGACGTCGGTGGTGGCGGCGTCCGGCCGGCCGACCCGCAGCGCGGCGACGGCGTCGACCAGACGACGACGGAAGCCCGCGGCCCGCGACCTCGACCCCACGACGACCACGAGCCGGGCGGCCCAGGGCGCCTGACCGGCGTGGGCGAACGCGCCGGCCACGACGTCGACGGCCGCTCGGTCGAGGTCGGCGGTCTCGGCGACGACGACGGAGTTGAGCCCGGGCGTCTCGGCCCAGAGCTCGCGGTCGCCCCGGAACGAGCGGACGCCCGCCGCGGTCTCGAACGGGCCGTGCAGCACGACGCGGTCGACGGCCGGGTGCACGAGCAGATCGTGCGCCAGCCCGAGGTCGTCGACGATCGCCGTCGCGACGAGTTCGGCGGGCACGCCGGCCGAGCGGAGCAGGTCGGCGACCACCGAGGCGGTGCGGCATGCCTCGGACGCGGGGCGCACGACGACGCCGCTGCCCGCCGCGAGCGCCGCGGACACCGAGCCGACCAGGGTCGAGACGGCGGAGTCGGCCGTCGGCACGACGACGGTGAGCCGAGGAGGCGCGTAGCGGGCCCCGCGGACGTCGCCCAGACCGCGGGCGAGAACCGCGTGCCACCGGGCGGCGTCGACCGCCGCGCCGACGTCGAGGGCCGCCTCGCTGAGCGTCGCACCCGTCTCGCTGATCAGGACCTCGATCAGGCGGGCCCGGTGGGAGTCGAGCCGGGCGGCGACGGCGTCGAGCAGGGCGGCGCGTTCGGCGTGGTCGCGGCGACCCCAGGCGACTCCGGCCTGGACGGTGCGGGCGACGGTCTCCTCGAGCCGACTGTGATCGGGCACCCGGGCGCCGTCGATCTGCGCGAGACCGAGCTCGGACGTCTGCGCGGCGACGAGGATGCGCCGGCCCCATGCCCGGGCGAGGTCGAGCGCCGGGTCGGCGTCGGGGGTGTTGACGAACCCGGTGCCCGACTCGACGCCGGAGGTCGGATCAGCGGGCCCACCCGCCGCGGTGTCGCCGCCGGGCGCGCCCTCGGCCCCCGCCGCGGCTTCGACGCCGGCAGCGGGCGCGGGCGCGACCGACCGACGGTAGGCGGCGACCTCGCGCTCGAACCCGGGCCCGTCGGCCGGGTCGACGCCGACGGGGCCGCCGATGAGCCCCCTCACCAGCCCGCCGATCGCGGCGTCGAACTCCTCCGGCGGTGCGACGGGCGTGTACATCGCCATGCCGCCGACCTCGGCGGCGACCGCGCGGGTCTGCGCCGGCGCCAGCCCGTGCACGGCCTCGAAGACGACGTGGGGCACGACGTCGTGCCGCTGCGCGAGGGTCCAGGCGTGGGCGAGGTCGAGCAGGCTGTGCGTCGCGACGCCGACGTGCGCCACCGCGGCGTTCTCAGGACGCAGGGCGTGGGCGAGCAGACGCCGGTACGACGCGTCGGTCGCGGCCTTCGTGGGCAGGGTCGGCGCGGGCCGCGCGTGACGGGACGCGTCGACGGCCTCGGCGGCGAGGTTCGCGCCCTTGACGAGTCGGATGCGGATCGGGGCCCCGCCGTCGGCGACCCGCTGCCGCGCCCAGTCGGTGAGCAGCTCGAGCGTCGCCAGGGCGTCGGGCAGGTAGGCCTGCAGCGCGATCCCGGCCTCGAGGCGCCTCAGCGAGGGCTGGTCGAGGAGGCGCGTGAAGACGTCGACGGTCAGGTCGAGTTCGCCGCGCCGCCCCATGTCGAGGTCGATCAGCGTCGGCGCCCGGCCGGCGAGCGCGAGCTCGTACACCGGGGTCAGCCGGGCGACCAGGGCCGAGGCGGTCTCGTCGAGGGCCCACGGGCCGAAGGGGCCGCCGACGTCGCGCAGCGAGACCGACACGTGGTGCACGTCGTCGCGCGCGACCAGGTCGTGCAGCCGCGCGAGGCGGCGGTCGGCCCCGGCCGGGCCGATGACGGGCTCGCCGAGCGGGGCGAGGTTCGTCCGCGAGCCGCCGGACGCGAGGGCGGACAGGTGCGCGCCGAGCTTGTCGGGGCTCTCGTCGACGACGAGGTGCTCGACCAGGCGCCGGAACGCCCGGCGGGCGACGGGCATCACGGCGCGCGGCGCCAGGGGGCCGAACCCGCCCCCGGTCGAGACGGCGGCCCGCAGGTGCCAGGGCAGGGAGTCGGGCATCGCCCGGCTGAGCTGGTCGAGACGACGCGCCGCGACGGCGTGGTCGTCGACGAGCACGACGCCGTCGACGAACGCGGCCGTGAACTCGAGGCCCTCGGCGTCTCGGACGACGCGGGCGAGACGGGTCGCCGACGCCTCGGCCGGGGCGTCTCTCGCGGCCCGGCGCCACCGACCGGCGGTCTCGACGGTCTGCTGCGTGAGGTCGGCGGCGTTCACATCGGACATGGCCCGAGGATATGCCGGACCACCGTCTCTACACTGGGCGAATGGCCCACGAACTGACCGACGACGAGTGGGCCGTCTGGGATGCGTTCTACGCCATGCGCCGACGTCTCGATCGCGCGCTCGAGCTCCGACTGCACACGCAGTCGGGCGTGTCGGCGGCCGAGTACGAGATCCTGGTGGGGCTCGGTCGCAGTGCCGACCGGCGCCTCCGGGTCCGTGACATCGCCGAGCAGATCGGCTGGGAGAAGAGCCGGGTCAGCCATCAGGTCACGCGGATGGAGCGACGCGACCTCGTGCGCCGCTCGGACTGCTCGACGGACGGCCGGGGCACCTGGGTCGAGCTCACCGCCGACGGCCGCCGGGCCATGCTGACGGCGACCCGCGGTCACACCGCCGCCATCGCCGAGTACTTCGTCGCGGCCCTCGGCTCGGATGCGGCGGCGCTGCACTCGTTCTCCCATCGGGTGCTCGACGCGATCGGCGGCGACGCGTCGCCCGACGCGCCGACGGGCCGCCCGGCGGCCTGAGCCGCCGCCTCCGCGCGCCCGGCTCCGCGCGCCTGTCGGGGCGTCAGTGGAACCGGTGGTCCTGGATGGTCATCCGCGGGCCGAACTTCGGCTTCGAGAACCCGCTGGCCGAGATGAGCCGCATGACCCGCTCGCGGTGACCGCGCCACGGTTCGAGCAGCTCGAGCATGCCGTCGTCGTCGACCGGTCGCCCGATCAGGGCCCAGCCGACGAGGGCCGGGAGGTGGTAGTCGCCGACGCTCGGGCTGTCGGCGTCGCCGTGGGCACGCTGCATCGTCTCGGCGGCCGTCCACACGCCGATGCCGGGGATGGATCGCAGTCGCCTCTCGACCTCCGGTCCGCCGCGACCGAGCGCCAGCGTCCTCTCGAGCGACGCCGCGACGGCGCAGACCCGCATCACGGTGTCGGATCGCTGGGGGCCCACCCCGGCGCGGTGCCACTCCCAGCTCGGGATCCGCCGCCACCCCGCGGCGTCGGGCGGCACGACGAGCCCGTCGGGCGCGGGCCCGGGCGCCGGCTCGCCGTGTCGCCGCACGAGGTCGCGCCAGGCCCGCCAGGCCTCGCGACTCGTCACCTTCTGCTCGAGCACGGCGGGTACGAGCATCTGCACGACCTGGTTGGTGCGCGTCAGGCGGAGGCCGGGGAGGCGGTGGCGGGCATCGCGCAGGAACGCGTTGTCGGCGACGTCGAGACCCGACCAGTCGTCTCCGCGACCGAGCATCTCGGGGACGGCCTCGACGACCCAGTCGGCGCCCGGGCCCCAGGCGTGGGCGCGGATGCCGTCGGTCGTCGACTCGAGGCGGAGCGTCGCGGGGCCGGTCGGCGCCCGCACGGCACGCCACAGGGCGCCGCCGACCACCCGGAACGCGGGGTCGCCCGAACCGCGTGACAGCGGTCGGAGCGTCGCCCGCACGTCGACGTGCTCGCTCGGACGGTACGTCGTCTCGATCGGAGCCCCGGCCTCGTCGGGCGTCAGGGCGGGATCGGGCATGCGGCGATGGTAGACGCCGCCCCCGACACCGGGATCGACCGACCCCCAAAGAGGCATTTGACGGTCGGCGTCGCCGGCGTGCTGCGGCTGACCCTCGATTCGCCCGACGAGCCTCGTCGACAGGACCCGGGCCGACGGGATGACACCGGCGGGCAATAGCATCCGATCATGACGGACATCGCAGGCAGTCGCTGGGTGATCACGGGCGCGGCGGGCACGATCGGCTCCGCCCTCCGGGTCGCGCTCCACGAGCAGGGGGTCGAGCTCGTCTCGACCGATCACGCGCCGACGGCGCCGGTCGGGGCGCGCGACCGCGTCGTGATCGCCGAGCTGGCCGATCTGGAGGCGCTGGTCGAGTCGTTCGCGGGGGCCGACGGGGTCATCCACCTCGGGGGCATCCCCGACGAGGCCGACTTCCACGACCTGGCCGACGTCAACATCGTGGGCACGTATCACGTGCTCGAGGCCGCGCGGCGGGCCGGGGTTCCGCGTGTGGTCTACGCGAGCAGCAACCGTCTGACGGGGTCCTACCCCGCCGGCACCCTCGTCGATCCCTCGATGCCGCCGCGACCCGACGGCTTCTACGGCGTCTCGAAGGTGGCGGGCGAGGCCCTGTGCCGGTTGTACGCCGACAAGTTCGGTCTCAGCACGATCTCCGTGCGGATCGGCACCTACGAAGAGCAGCCCGACTCCCCGCGCACGCAGCGCACCTGGCTCAGCCCGGCCGACGGGCTGCGCGCGTTCGTCGCCGCGATGACCACGGCGGAGCACACCGCGGTGTTCTACGCGGTGTCGGCCAATGCCGAGCGCTGGTGGAGCCTCGACGCCGGCGCCGCCGTGGGCTTCGCGCCCCTCGACGACGCGGGGCAGCGTGGCCCCGTCGCGCCGATCGACCCGAGCGTGCCCCAGGGCGGCGACTTCGCGACCCCGGAGTTCTCGACGGACAGGATGCGCCGGTAGCTCAGGCGAGCAACGTGCCGGACGAAGTACCCTGGAGCCCATGAGCCACGCCCGGATCCGACACGTGCGACGTCGCGTGACGGTCCGTGCGCAGTCGTTCCCGAAGGCCCGCGTGCTGACGAAGCGCACGTGCGGCACGAACGGGTGGATGAGCCTGTGGGGCAGCAACGCCCACGGCGAGATAGCCGGCTGCCCGCCGCCACGGCGCTGAGACCGCCCGACCTCCAGGCCGGGTGACACGCATCCCGTTCTCGCTCCACCGACCCCGAGGTCACGCATGTCCGACGCTCCGTCCACCCACCCCTCCCCCCAGCAGGCCCCGGGAGGCGCATCCCGCGCGCAGCGCAT
Organism: Frigoribacterium sp. AC759; assembly: GCF_979256015.1. Classification (NCBI taxonomy): domain Bacteria; kingdom Bacillati; phylum Actinomycetota; class Actinomycetes; order Micrococcales; family Microbacteriaceae; genus Frigoribacterium; species Frigoribacterium sp. AC759. The sequence goes on from NZ_CEEDMT010000004.1 coordinate 105,304, forward strand.
CTCGCGCTTCGTCAGCCGCGACACCACGGGCGGGCTGCTGCTGCTCGTGGCCACCGTGCTCGCACTCGTCATGGCCAACAGCCCGGCCGGCGGCTTCTACTCGGAGGTCCGGGACCTCCGCTTCGGCCCCGAGGCGCTCCACCTGAACCTCAGCGTGGGCACCTGGGCCGCTGACGGCCTGCTGGCGATCTTCTTCTTCGTCGTCGGCCTCGAGCTCAAGCAGGAGTTCGTGGCGGGTTCGCTCCGCGACCCGAAGGTCGCCGCCCTCCCCATCGCGGCGGCCGTCGGCGGCGTCATCCTGCCCGCCGTCATCTTCACGCTGATCAACCTGAACGCCGGGCCGGACGCCCTGCAGGGCTGGGCCATCCCGGCGGCGACCGACATCGCCTTCGCCGTCGCGGTGATCGCCGTCGTCGGCAAGAACCTCCCACCCGCTCTGCGGACGTTCCTCCTCACGCTCGCCGTCGTCGACGACCTCATCGCGATCACGATCATCGCCGTGTTCTACACGGCCGGCATCGCCTTCGTCCCGCTCCTGCTCGCGGTCCTGCCGCTGATCGCGTTCGCGGTGCTCGTGCGCCGCGGGGTGCGCTCGTGGTGGCTGCTGATCCCCCTCGGCGTCACCGCGTGGGCCCTCGTGCACGCCTCGGGTGTGCACGCCACCATCGCCGGTGTCGTCCTGGGCCTCCTGGTGCCCGCGATCGCGACGAAGCGGGCCGGCGTCACGCACGTCACCGCCGACGGCCGAGAGGAGCGCCACCCGCTGACGCACCACTTCGCCGAGCGCTGGAGCCCGATCTCGTCGGGTCTGGCCGTGCCGATCTTCGCGTTCTTCTCGGCCGGGGTCTCGGTGGGCGGCGTCAGCGGCCTCACCGAGTCGCTGACGGACAGCGTCGCCCTCGGGATCATCGTCGCCCTGGTCGTCGGCAAGTCGATCGGGATCACCGGCGCGTCGCTCCTCGTGACGCGCCTGCCGGGCATCCGGCTCGACCCGAGCCTCCGCTGGCCCGACGTGCTGGGGCTGTCGTTCGTCGCCGGGATCGGGTTCACGGTGTCGCTCCTCGTCGGCGAGCTCGCCTACGGCACCGGCAGCGCGCAGGACGACGTGGTGAAGGTCGGCGTGCTGGTGGGCTCTCTGGTGGCCGCGCTGATCGGCGCGGGCATCCTCGTCGTGCGCGGCCGCTGGCACGCCCGGCAGCCCGGCTGAGGCCGGGCGGACCCCGCCGAGCCCCCTCGGCCGGCGCGGTCCGCCGACACCGGCATATCGGGTCTGGCTTAAAAGAATGACAGATGATATGTTTTGCTTCCGACCTTGGAGGCAGCATGCCAGTTCCCGACCGCTCCACACGTCGCCCCCGGCGACTGCTGCGTGACCTGACGTTCGAATCGGTGCTCGACGCCATTCTCGACGGCACGCTGCACCCGGGCGAGCGCCTGTTCGAAGACGACATCGCCGCGTGGCTCGGCGTCTCGAAGACACCCGTCAAGGAGGCGCTGGCGCGTCTCGCGACGCAGGGCCTCGTCGACATCGAGGCCAACCGGTACACCCGGATCTCGTCGGTGACGGTCGCCGATCTGCTCGACACGTTCGAGCTGATCGGCATCCTGCACGGCGACGCCATCCGCTCGGCGGCGCACGCCCCGACCGACGAGACGGCGGAGATCGCCGACCGCGTCGTCGAGGCGATGACGGCCGACGGCGCCACCTGCGCCGACGTCGTCCGAGAGACGACGGTCTTCGTCGACCGTGCCGAGAACCCCCTAACCCGCAAGGCCGCCGAGCCCCTCGACCACCGCGCGGCGTTCCTCTCCCGCCACGTGTCGATCGATCTGCACCACCCTGCTCTGCGCCCGTCGTTCGACGCGTTCGTCGCGACGCTCGTCGATCGCCGGTGGGTCGAGGCGGGCGACGCTCTCACGGGGCTGCTCGGTCGCGACGCCCTCGGGCCCGTGGTCGCCGGGCTCGACGACATCCCGCCCCTGCCCGAGACCCGGCGGGTGACCCGGTGACGTCGACGCCCCTCCGCCCGCACGCCGAGAGCATCCGCGTCGAGCTGCCGCCCGTCCGACGCCGACCCCACCGGGTGACGAAGCGCGTCGTCGACGTCGTGGTGGCCGCCCTGCTCATCGTCGCCCTGCTGCCCCTGGCTCTCGTCACGGCCCTCGCCGTGCGACTCGACAGTCGCGGCCCCGTCCTCTACCGGCAGGTGCGCGCCGGGCTCGACGGCGAGGCGTTCACGATGCTGAAGTTCCGCACCATGCACGTCGACGCCGAGACCCGCCTCGCCGATCTCGTCGCGCGCAACGAGGCCGGCGGCCCGCTCTTCAAACTGCGCGACGACCCGCGCATCACCCGGGTGGGTCGCGTGCTGCGCCTCTACTCGATCGACGAGCTGCCCCAGCTCTGGAACATCCTCCGAGGCGACATGAGCCTCGTCGGGCCCCGACCCGCGCTCTTCCGCGAGGTCGACCATTACTGCGACCGGGCGCGTCAGAGGCTGCTCGTGCTGCCCGGTCTGACCGGCCCGTGGCAGGTCGGCGGCCGCTCCGACCTCCCATGGGACGACGGGCTCGACCTCGATCTCTCGTACGTGCACGACTGGACTCCGGCGACGGACGCCGTCGTCCTGGCGCGGACGGTCCGTGCGGTCATCCGCCCCGTCGGCGCCTACTGACACCACCGGCGGTCACGCCGCCGCGCTGCCGGCACGCACGACCGAGAGCAGCACCGGCGCCGACGCGATCTCGGCGAGGGCGACGCGCGAGGCGCCGAGGTCGGCACGGGCCACGGCGGCGCGGAGGGCCGCCAGCGCCGCCGACAGCCCCGCCTCGTCGAGATCGTCGCCGATGAAGCGGGCGTGGAACAGCACCGTGGGGCCGAAATGGCCCATCAGCTGAGCGAGCCGCCGGTTCGACGACGCGGTGGCCATCGCCTCGGCGGCGGAGACGAGCGCCTCGATGACCGGGGGCGCGGTCGGCGACGCGACCCGCGCCTCCTCGTCCACCGGCAGCGGGCCGTCGAGCGCCGTCGCCACCGCGACCCGGGCGGCGTCGTCGGCGATCGCCTCGGCGAGCGCGAGATCGGCGAGCGAGCAGAGCGTCGACAGCAGAGGCCGCACGAGCCACGGGCGCGCGGTGCTGACCCGCGTGTACCGCTTGGGCACCGTCTCGACGAGAGAGAGGTCTTCCAGGCGGGCGAGCGCCATGCGGATGGGTGTGCGCGAGACGCCGAGCCAGTCTTCGAGATCGGTGTCGTGCAGGCGCTCGCCCTCGCCGAGCTGCCCCGACACGATCGCCTCGAGGACGAGCTCGAAGACCTCATCGCGGTGGAGGCGCCGGCAGAGGGTGGGCGACGGGGTCGTCGGGATGGGCATCGATCCTCCTCGTGGTGGGTGGGGGCACCGACCGGTCGACCTGTCGTGCCACATCCCAGAATAGTGCATTTATCATCCAGCTTCTGACGACCGATGGCTACACTCTTCCGGTGGCCGTCCCCAAGATCCTGCTGTTCTACGTCTTCACCCCGCTCGCCGACCCCGAGGCCATCCGCCTCTGGCAGCGCGAGCTCTGCCGCTCGCTCGACCTGACCGGCCGCATCGTGCTCTCGCCGCACGGCATCAACGCGACGGTCGGCGGCGAGCTCGCCGACGTCAAGCGGTACCTGCGGACCACGCGCGAGTACGCCCCCTTCGCGGGCGTCGACGCGAAGTGGAGCGAGGGCACCGGTCACGACTTCCCCAAGCTGTCGGTCAAGGTCCGCGACGAGATCGTCACCTTCGGCGCCCCCGACGAGCTGCGCGTCGACGAGCAGGGCGTCGTCGGCGGCGGCACCCGCCTCAGCCCCGACGACCTGCACGATCTGATGGACCGCGAGCAGGTGACCTTCTTCGACGGCCGCAACGAGTTCGAGTCGCGCATCGGGCGGTTCCGCGACGCGGTCGTGCCCGACGTCGCCACGACGCGCGAGTTCGTCGCCGAGATCGAGAGCGGGCGCTACGACCACCTGAAGGACGAGCCGATCGTCACGTACTGCACCGGCGGGGTCCGCTGCGAGGTGCTCAGCTCGTTGATGACGAGCCGCGGGTTCTCCCGCGTGTACCAGCTGGAGGGCGGGGTGGTCCGCTACGGCGAGCGCTTCGGCGACGACGGCGTCTGGGACGGCTCGCTCTACGTCTTCGACGGACGCGGCTCGGTCGACTTCTCCGACCACACCGCGGTGCTGGGCCGCTGCGTGCGCTGCGGCGACGCCACGAAGCGGATGCAGAACTGCAGCGACGTGCAGTGCCGCGAGCAGCTGGTGGTCTGCGACGCCTGCGGACGAGGAGGCGCGGTTCACTGTGACCCGCACCGCGCCTCCGGCGTACCGTCGCAGCCATGACGGACACGAACGACATCAAGCGCATCTCCGAGGTGCTCGACAAGGGCCGCATCGGCATCCTCACGACCCAGGGCAGCAGCCAGCACCTGGTCAGTCGACCCCTGGCCATCGTCGACCGCGAGTTCGACGGCAAGGTCTACTTCTTCACGCCCGACCCGTCGCCCAAGACGGACGACGTGCGCGCGCACCCGCAGGTCAACGTCGCGGTCGAGACCGGCAAGGGCTACCTGTCGCTCTCGGGCAAGGCGACAGTCGTCAAGGACGCCGAGATCATCGACGAGCTGTGGACCACCGCGGCCGAGGCCTGGTTCGACCAGGGTCGAGACGACCCGACCGTCGCGCTGCTCGAGGTCGACGTCGAGACGGCCGAGTACTGGGTGAGCAACGAGCCCAAGGCCATCACGATGCTGAAGTACGCGAAGGCCGCGATCACCGGCGGTCACCCCGAGAACATCGCCGACACGGGCACCGTCCGCCTCTGAGGCGTCTGGGCTGCGCCCGACTCGGGGCGCGGCCCGGCTGCGGGCGGCCCGGCTGCGCGCGGCTCGGTCGCGCGCGTCCCGGCTGCGAGCGGCTCAGCCGCAGGTGACCTCGCGCCCGGCCGGGTCGACGTACTCGCCCGAGCCGAGCTGGGCGCAGGTCGCCGACAGGCGCGCCAGGTAGTCGAGGGCGCTGACCCCGTAGACGATGCTCGCGATCAGCACGACGCCTCCGATCGCGACGCCGATCAGGGCCAGCCGACGAGAGAAGCCGGCGCGCGACGAGCGGTGGGCGGCGACCAGCCCGAGCACGATGCCGAGCGGCGCGAAGAAGACGCCGAAGACGACCGACGCGACGGCCAGGCCGTGCCCCGGGTCGTCGTGCCGCGGCCGCGGAGCGTCCCACACGTCGTCGTCGGCGGGTGCGAAGTACGAGTCGAAGTCGGCGTCGTGGGCACGGTGCTCGGGTGCGCGCGTGCCCTCCGCAGCGGACCCGGCTGCGCCTTGACCGGACGGCGTGCGCTCGGGCGCTTCGGGCGACCAGGTCTGCGGGGCGACCGTCGCGGTCGACGCGACCCGTGCCTCCGGCAGGGTGTTCACCGGCCGAGGAGGCGCGGCGAGGGGGATCGAGCGATCCTCACCGGGTGCGGGTCGGGTGAAGCGCGCCCACGGCGACGGGGGTCGCGGCGTGGACTGGTCGGTCATGCGTCCACGGTAGTACGCCATGATGGGATCGACCTCGGCCCTCCGGGCCGGGCCCGACCTTGCGATGGAGCATCACGATGAGAATCGGAATCCTCACCAGCGGCGGCGACTGCCCTGGACTCAACGCCGTCATCCGCGGAGCCGTCCTCAAGGGCACGCAGATCCACGGGCAGGAGTTCGTCGGGTTCCGCGACGGCTGGCGGGGGGTGGTCGACGCCGACATCGTGCCTCTCGTCCGCAAGGACATCCAGGGCATCGCGAAGCAGGGCGGCACGATCCTCGGCACGAGCCGCACGAACCCCTTCGAGGGCGACGGCGGCGTGGCGCGCATCACCGAGAACATGGAGCGCCACGGCATCGACGCCATGATCGCGATCGGCGGCGAGGGCACCCTCGCGGCCGCCAAGCGCCTGACCGACGCCGGCCTCAAGATCGTCGGCGTGCCGAAGACGGTCGACAACGACCTCGGCGCCACCGACTACACCTTCGGCTTCGACACGGCCGTGCAGATCGCGACCGACGCGATGGACCGCCTCCGCACCACGGGCGAGTCGCACAGCCGCTGCATGGTGGCCGAGGTCATGGGCCGCCACGTCGGCTGGATCGCGCTGCACTCGGGCATGGCGTCGGGTGCGCACGCGATCCTCATCCCCGAGCAGGCGACGAGCATGGACCAGATCGTCGCGTGGGTGAAGTCCGCCTACGACCGCGGGCGCGCACCGCTGGTGGTCGTCGCCGAGGGCTTCGTGCCCGACCAGGGCACCGACGTGCACTCCGAGCGCGGTCTCGACGCCTTCGGCCGCCCTCGTCTCGGCGGCATCGGCGAGCGCCTCGCCCCCATCATCGAGGAGCGCACCGGCATCGAGACCCGCGCGACGACGCTGGGGCACATCCAGCGCGGCGGCACCCCGACGTCGTACGACCGGGTGCTCGCGACGCGTCTCGGTCTCGCGGCGAGCGACGCCGTGCAGGAGGGGCGCTGGGGTCGCATGGTCGCCCTGCGCGGCACCGACATCGTGCACGTCTCGTTCGAGGAGGCGCTCGACAGCCTGAAGACCGTGCCGCAGCACCGTTACGACGAGGCCGCGATCCTCTTCGGCTGAGCCGAGGAGGCGCGGGTCGCCTCCACACGGACGGATCCGTCCACATTCCCCCGTGCAGGCGAGGCGCGAGGCGTCGTCATCTGACAGTCTCGATGCATGGTCACGTTCATCGTCGTCGGGTCGGTGGGGCTCGTCGTCCTCCTGGTCAGCATCGTCGTGGGTGATCTGCTCGACGTCTTCGACATCGGCGACGGCCTCGTCTCGGGCGTCGCCGTCGGCGCGGCGCTCGCCATCTTCGGCCTGGCCGGCATCGTCACGCTGCAGAGCGGTCTGCCCCCGGGGTGGACGTACGCGATCGCCGTCGCGATGGCGCTCGTCGCCCTCGTGCTGATCCAGATCGTCATCCGCCGCGTGACCAGACGCGAGACCGGCGGCCACTGGTCGCCCGTCGGCTTCGTCGGCACCGCCACCGAGACCATCACGCCGACCGGCGGCGAGGTCCGGCTCGACGGCGTCCGCGAACTCGAGCGGCGTCTCGCCGTCAGCGACGTGCGCATCGAGCGCGGCACCCGCATCCGCGTGGTGGCCGAGTCCGGGCCGCGCGTCGAGGTCGTGCGCGACGACTCCGAGCCGACCCGCGCCTCCTAGGCTCCCCCGGCCCGCCGGGCCCCCCGACAACCGCCCTGCACCACCGAAAGAGAAACGAGAAGCCCTGTGGACTTCATCTCCGGCAACACCAGCGTCGTCGCCATCGTCGTCGCGGTCGTCATCGCCATCGCGCTGCTGTCGTTCATCGCCAGCCGCGTGCGCCGCGTCCCGCCGAACGAGGCGCTGATCGTCGTCGGCCGTGGTGCCGAGCGCTCCGAGGGCGGCGGCATCTCGAGCCCGCAGAAGGTGATCATCGGGGGCCGCACGTTCGTCTGGCCCATCTTCCAAGAGGGATTCAAGCTCAGCCTCGAGCAGTACCAGACCCCCGTCGAGGTCCAGGCGATCGACGCCAACTACATCCGCACCGCGGTCAAGGCCACGGTCAACTTCAAGGTCACCGGCACCGAAGACGGCGTGCGCCGCGCCGCCCAGCGCTACCTGCTGCAGCAGCAGCAGCTGCCGGTCATCGTGCAGCAGTCGCTCGAGGGCTCGATCCGCGGTCTGATCGGCGGGCAGCCGGTCGACGACCTGGTCAAGAACTTCTCGCGCCTCGCGGCCGACGCCGTCAACGAGACGAAGGGCGAGCTCGCCGAGCTCGGTCTGCAGATCGAGACGATGAACATCCGCGAGATCGAGACCCCGGGCAGCACCTACCTCGCCGACCGCGGTCGCGCCGAGGCGGCCGTCGCCAAGCAGAACGCCGACGTCGCCGAGGCGGAGGCCGAGCGCATCGCCGCCCTGGCCCGCATCGGCAACACGCAGCAGACCGCCGAGCGTCAGCTGCAGCTCGACGTGCGCCAGGCGCAGATCAAGGCCGAGACCGACCGCGCCAACGCCGAGGCCTCCGCCGCCGGCGAGCTGGCCCGTGCCACGCAAGACAAGCTGGTCGCCGAGCAGGAGAGCATCGCCGTCGCCGAGCAGGCCAAGGTCAACCAGGAGCGCCTGAACATCGACGTGCGTCAGCCCGCCGAGGCCGCCGCGTACGCCGCCGTCCAGAACGCCGAGGCCGAGCGCGACGCCGCCAACGCCGCCGTCGAGGCCGAGGCGTTCCGCCGCACGCAGCTCGCCGACGCCGCCCGCGCCGCCGCCGAGAACGAGGCCGCAGCCGTCGAGGCCGCCGGTCGCGCCGAGGCCGCGGCCATCAAGGCGAAGGGTCTGGCCGAGGCCGAGGCCGTCGACGCCCTCGCCGAGGCGCAGGGCAAGTTCGGCCAGGCGGCGCTCGCGTCGCAGGTCATCTCGCGCCTGCCCGACATCGCCCGCGAGATGGCGGCGCCGATGAGCAACATCGACACCCTCACCGTCGTGTCGACGGACGGGGCGAACGAGCTCACCAAGTCGGTGGCGAACAACATGACACAGCTGCAGGACGTCGTCAAGGCCACGACGGGTCTCGACCTCGTCGGTGCCCTGGGCGGGTTCCTGGGCGGGCGTGCCGGCGCGGCGCCCGACTCGACCGTCGGCACGTCGCCTCTGGGCACCACGCCGCGCACCACGCCGCGCGACTCCGCGTAGCCTGACGCCCATGCGAGCCGTCGTCGTCGAGAAGGGTCATCCCGCGTCTCTCCGAGAGGTGGGGCCCGTGCCCGACGGCGACGGCCTCGAGCCCGGCCAGGTCGTCGTCGACGTCCTCTGGTCGGGCCTGAACTTCAAAGACGGGCTCGCCCTCGCGGGCGACCCGGGTGTCGCACGGGTCAGCCCGCTCGTGCCGGGCATCGACCTCGTCGGGACGATCGCGGCCGTCGGGCCGGTCTCGGGCGGCGGGCCGGTCTCGGGCGGCGGGCCGGTTTCGAGCGTCGCATCCTCATCTGCCTCCGCGTCGCCCGCGTCGCCCGCGTCGTTCGCGGTCGGCGACCTGGTGGTCGCCACGGGCGCGGGTCTCGGCGAGACGCGAGACGGCGGCTACGCCGAACGCGCCATCGTCGACACCGCCACGCTCGTCGCCGTGCCCGACGGCATCGACGCCCGGCGTGCGGCCGCGATCGGCACCGCCGGTCTGACCGCGATGCTCAGCGTGCTCCGTCTCGAGCGCGACGTGCGGCCGGGCGACGGCGAGATCGTCGTCACCGGCGCCGCCGGAGGTGTCGGGTCGGTGGCCGTCGCCGTCTTGAGCCGGCTCGGGTACTCGGTCACCGCCTCCTCGGGTCGGGCCGACGAGCTGGGTCCGTACCTGCGGTCGCTGGGCGCCTCGTCCGTCATCGACCGCGCCGAGCTCGGCGAGCAGGGGAAGCCGCTCCGGCGCCCCCGCTGGGCCGGCGCCGTCGACTCGGTCGGCAGCACGACCCTCGCGAGCGTGCTCGCCGAGACCGCCTGGGGCGGCACGGTCACGGCCTGCGGCCTCGCTCAGGGCTCGGACCTCGCGACGACGGTGCTGCCGTTCATCCTGCGGTCGGTCACCCTGGCGGGCATCGACTCGGTGCAGGCCCCCCTGGCACTCCGCCAGGAGGCGTGGTCGCGGCTCGCGACCGACCTCGACCTCGAGCTGCTCGACTCGCTCACCACCGAGACGACCCTCGACGAGGTCGTCGCCCTCGGCCCCGAGATCGTCGCCGGGCGCGTGCGCGGACGCACGGTCGTGCGCGTGGGCGCCTGACACGACGGGCTCCGGCGGAACCCCGATGGTCGGCCCCGAGGGCGGGGCCGTGAGCGTGGGGCCTCGACACGGTTCGCAGCGGTCGAGTAAAGTACCGGATAATCGATACTTCCTCGCGCATTGAAGGTCTGATACATGCCCATCCCTACCGGCCCCGAGAACCCGGCCCCCCGCCGTCTCCTCCGTGACGTCGTGTTCGACAAGATGCTGTCCGCGATCGAAGACGGCACGCTGCAGCCCGGCGAGCGCCTCAACGACGACGAGCTGGTCACCTGGCTCGGCGTCTCGCGCACTCCCATCCGCGAGGCGATCGCCAAGCTGGTCGACTACGGCCTCGTCGAGATGGAGGCCAACCGCTACACGCGCATCGCGATGCCCGACTTCGATCTCTATCGGCACGCGCTGCAGGTGTACGCCGGGCTGAACGAGTTGACGGCGCGGTGGGCGATCCCGCTGCTCTCCGACTCCGACGTCGACGAGTTCACGGCCCTGGTCGACACGGCCCTCGGCCGCCTCGACGCCCGCGACGTCGGCGGCCTCGGCGACTTCCAGGCCGTGCCGGCGTACCTCCGCACGAAGGTCGGCAACCCGCTGCTCGACAGCGCCGAGCGCCTCGTCAACGCGCGGGTCATGTTCATGTCGAAGCCCGTGCTCAACCACTGGCAGTGGGAGCTCACGACGGACTTCCTGAACCGCATCCGCGAGGCCGTGCGCCGACGCGACATCGACCTCGCCATCGCCGCGTTCATCCCGTTGAACGAGGCGAACCTCCGCCACCTCGAGGCCGTCGAGGTCGACGGGGCCCTCCTCTCGACCCCGTCGTGACCCCGCTCGGACACTGAGCCGCAGCACAGCAAGACCGCACCACCGCAAGACAGCACCACAGCACCACAGCACCACAGCACCACAGCACCACAGCACCACAGCGAGACCGCACCACAGCACCGCCTCATGTGCGGGCCGACGCAGGGAAGTCGGCCCGCACCTCCCACCCTCCGCCCGACCCAGGAGTGCCCGATGCCGATCCCCACGCTCACCGACCAGCCGCCCGCCCCCCGCCGCCTGCTGCGCGACGTCGTCTACGACAAGATGTTCGACGCGATCATCGACGGCACCCTCGAGTTCGGCGAACGACTGAACGACGACCAGCTGGTCGCCTGGCTCGGCGTCTCGCGCACGCCCGTCCGCGAGGCCATCGCGAAGCTCGCCGACCAGGCGCTCGTCGACATCGAGGCGAACCGGTACACGCGCATCGTGCACCCGACCTTCGACGAGTTCGTCGACACCATCGATGTCGGTTACGCCGTCTGGGCGCTCTTCGTCGAGCGCGGTGTCGCGCGTCTGGGTGCCGCTCAGCGCACCGAGGCCCTGAAGATCCTCGACGCCCGCGCGAAGGCGTTCGCGGCGAAGAAGCCCGAAGACGACCGCGCGCTCGTCCGCTTCAACGAGCTGCTGCTCGAGGCCAGCGCGAGCACCTCGCTGGCGCGACTGTGGGCGAACACCGGCCCGCGCCTCCTGCTGCTGATCCGTCGCCCGTCGTCGCAGGGTCTGTTCGACTTCGACGCGGCCCTCGCGTTCACGAGGACGCTGCGCGACGCGGTCGCCGAGGGCGACGCCCAGGCCGCGGCCGAGGCGGTCCGCACGCAGCCCGAGCGTCTGGCCGAGTTCCACGAGCAGGTCCGCGAGGCGGGCGTCTACCTCTCGTGACGCCGACGTCGATCACGTCGAGCACCGCACCAGTGGTGCTCGACGTGGCCGACGTCCGGGTCGCCCGTGCGGGTCGCGATCTGCTCGCCGGAGTCTCGATGCGCGTGCGGGTAGCCGAGCACTGGGCCCTGATCGGTCCGAACGGGGCGGGCAAGACGACGCTGCTCACCCTCTGCGGCGCCCTCGGTCACCCCACCTCGGGCACGGTCGACGTGCTGGGGCGGCGGCTCGGTCGCGTCGACCTGAGCGAGCTGCGCCGGCGCATCGGCCACGTCGACCCGCGGCATCGCATGCTGCGCGACAACACGGTGCACGAGGTGGTGCTGACCGGGCTCACCGGCAGCAGCGACCCCGTCGCCCGTTGGTCGCCGACACCCGCCGAGGAGGCGCGGGCACGATCGCTGACCGCCTCCGTCGGACTCGGGGCCCGCTCCACGGCCCGCTGGTCGGTGCTCTCGCAAGGAGAGCGGGGTCGCGCCCTGATCGCCCGCGCGCTGCTCGCGTCGCCCGCGCTGCTGCTGCTGGACGAGCCCGCGACGGGTCTCGACGTCGCCGCGCGCGAGCACCTGCTCGACACCCTCGACGAGGTGCGGGCGAGCCACCCCGACGTCGCCTCGGTGACGGTCACGCATCATCTCGAGGACCTGCCGGCCAGCACGAGTCACGCGGTGCTGCTGCGCGACGGACGCGTCTTCGCGCAGGGGCCGGCCGACGACGTGCTGACCTCGGAGCTCGTCTCGGCGGCGTTCGACCACCCGCTGGTGATCGAGCGCGTCGCCGGCCGCTGGTCTGCGCGCACCCGGCGGTCCGGCCCGGCCTCATCGATGTGACCCGAAACGGGCCCTCAGCCGGTGCCGATGCCACTTTCGGGTCACTTCGATGCTTGCGGCGGGCCGGGAAGGGCCCAGCGGGGCCGCCGGCCGGCGACGCGCACCTGGCGGGGCCGCCCGGCGTCATCGATGTGACCCGAAACGGGCCCTCGGCCGGTGCCGACGCCCCCTTCGGGTCACTTCGATGCTTGCGGCGGGCCGGGCCGGCCCAGCCGGGCCGGGCCGGGCCCGGCCTGCGCGCACCCGGCGGGGCCGCCCGGCGGCATCGAGGTGACCCGAAACGGGCCCTCGGTCGGCGCCGACACCCCCTACGGGTCACCTCGATGCTTGCGGCGCGCGGGGAAGGGGCTAGCCGGGCCGCCGGCCGGCGACGCGCACCCCGCGGGGCCGCCCGGCGGCATCGAAGTGACCCGGAAGGGGCCCTCGGCTTGTGCCGATGCCCCTTTCGGGTCACTTCGATGAGCGAGCCGGGCCGACTAGCGGCCCAGCCGCTAGCCGGCGGCGGGCGCCGTCGCGGCCGCGGCGGCCTTGGCGGCCGCAGGCAGCGCGTCGAGGATCCGCGACACCGCAGTCTCGTCGTGCGCCGCCGTGACGAACCAGGCCTCGTACACCGACGGCGGCAGGTTCACCCCGGCGTCGAGCATCGCGTGGAAGAACGGCGGGTAGCGCCAGGTCTGCTGGGCGCGGACGTCGTCGTAGTCTCGCGGGGCGTCGGGTGTGAAGGCGAACGAGAAGAGCGAACCGGCGCGCTGCACGGTGTGCTCGACGCCCTCGGCCGACAGGGCCTCCGAGACGGCGACCGACAGCCGGTCGGCGACCGAGTCGAGCGTCGCGTAGACCTCGGGAGTCGCGAGTCGGAGCGTCGCGGTGCCGGCCGCCACGGCGACCGGGTTGCCGCTCAACGTGCCGGCCTGGTAGACGGGGCCGAGAGGGGCGAGGTAGTCCATCACGTCGGCACGTCCGCCGAGCGCCGCCAACGGCATGCCCCCGCCGATGACCTTGCCGAATGTGACGAGGTCGGGCTCCCACCCGCTGCCGTCGGGGACGACGTCGGCGGCCTCGAGACCCCACCAGCCGGCGGGCCCGACCCGGAACCCGGTCAGCACCTCGTCGACGATCAGCAGCGAGCCGTTGCTGCGGGTGATCTCGGAGAGACTGCGGTTGAACCCGCGTCGCGGGGCGAGGACGCCCATGTTGGCAGCGGCGGCCTCGACGATGACGGCGGCGATCCGAGGTCCGTGCTCGGCGAACGCCTGACGGACGGCGTCGAGGTCGTTGTACGGCAGCACGAGGGTCTGCGCCGCGGTCGCCTCGGTGATGCCGGCCGAGCCGGGCATCGAGAGCGTCGCGACACCCGAGCCGGCCTCGGCCAGCAGCGAGTCGGAGTGGCCGTGGTAGTGACCGGCGAACTTCACCAGCAGGTCGCGACCCGTGAAGCCGCGGGCGAGCCGGATGGCGGTCATGGTCGCCTCGGTGCCGGTGGACACCATGCGGATCTTGCCGATCGGCCGGGCGTCGCCCACGGAGACGCGCTCGCGCACGAGCTCGGCGAGCTCGGTCTCACCCGGCGTCGACGCCCCGAACGACAGGCCGCGCGCGGCCGCCTGCTGCACGGCCTCGAGAACCTCGGGGTGCGTGTGGCCGAGGATGGCCGGACCCCACGACGCGACCAGGTCGACGTACTCGCGACCCTCGGTGTCGGTGACGTATGCCCCCTTCGCACCCACCAGGAACCGGGGCGTGCCCCCGACCGAGCCGTAGGCGCGGACGGGCGAGTTCACCCCGCCGGGGATGGAGCGCTTCGCTCGGGCGAAGAAGCCGTCGTTGGTGCGGTCGTCGCGGTCGATGCCCATCAGATGCGTCCTTCCCGGAGGCGCGTGGCCAGTTCGGTCGCCCAGTACGTCAGGATCGCGTCGGCCCCGGCGCGCTTGATCGACAGCACGCTCTCGTACGACGCGGCGTCGAGGTCGATCCAGCCGTTGGCGGCGGCGGCCTGGATCATCGCGTACTCGCCGCTGATCTGGTACGCCCAGACCGGGACGGTGCTCGTGGCGGCGGTCTCGGCGAGCACGTCGAGGTAGCTCATGGCCGGCTTCACCATCACGATGTCGGCACCCTCGGCGATGTCGAGGTCGACCTCGCGGAGACCCTCACGGCCGTTGGCCGCGTCGAGCTGGTACGTACGGCGGTCGCCCACGAGCGTCGACTGGACCGCCTCGCGGAACGGCCCGTAGAACGCCGAGGCGTACTTCGCCGAGTACGCCAGCAACGCGGTGTTCGAGAAGCCGGCCTCGTCGAGGGCGTCGCGGGCCGAGCCGATCTGGCCGTCCATCATGCCGCTCATGCCGATCAGCTGCGAGCCCGCCTCGGCCTGCACGACTGCCATCGCGTCGTAGCGCTCGAGCGTCGCGTCGTTGTCGACCGAGCCGTCCGCCGCGAGGACGCCGCAGTGGCCGTGGTCGGTGAACTCGTCGAGGCAGAGGTCGGTCTGCACGACGAGGGCGCCCTGCGCCGCGTCGACGGCGACCCGGGTCGCGACGTTGAGGATGCCCTCGGGGTCGGTGGCCCCCGAGCCCACGGCGTCCTTCTCCAGCGGCACGCCGAACAGCATGACGCCGCCGACACCGGCCTCGGCGGCCTCGGCGACCGCATGCGGGAGGCTGCTGAGGCTGTGGTGCACGACACCCGGCATGGACGAGATCTCGGCGGGTGAGTCGATGCCCTCTCGCACGAACATGGGCAGCACGAGGTCGGACGGGTGGAGGCGCGTCTCGGCCGTCAGCCGGCGGAGGGCGGGGGTGGCGCGCAGCCGACGGGGGCGCACGCGGGGGAACTCTGACATCAGTCTTTCTCGGGATCGGAGTGGCGTCCGTCGAGGGCGTGGTCGACCACGGCCTGGACGAGGGCGGCCGCCGAGCGGGTCTCGGCGATCAGGTGCACCGGCAAGCCGGCGGCGCGGGCGTCGAACGCCGTGCGCGGCCCGATGCAGGCGACGAGTGTGCTGGCGGGCAGCGGGGCGAGCTGCGCCGCGATCTGCCGGGCGACGCTGCCCGAGGTGATGAGGATGACGCCGATGTCGCCCGAGCGGACGCCGGTCGCGACGGGCTCGGAGACCTCGACGCCGACGGTGCGGTAGGCGGCGACGAACTCGGCGTCGAAGCCGCGCTCGGAGAGACCGGCGACGAGGGTCGGCTCGGCCAGGTCGGACTGCGGCACGAGCACGCGACCCTGGACGTCGTCTCGGGGCCACTCCTTGACGAGGCCCCGGGCCGAGTTGTCGCCCTCGGGCACGAAGTCCACGCGGTACCCCGACAGCGTCAGGGCCGCGGCCGTCGTCTCGCCCACGGCGGCGATGCGGGTCGAGGCCGGGGGCCGGATGCCGTTGCCGACGAGGACGTCGACCGTGGTGGCGCTCGTCACGACGAGCCAGTCGTAGACGCCGGCCTCGAGTCGTGCCAGGGCGGCCGCGAGCAGCTCGGGCGTCTCGGCGGGTGCGAAGTTGATCATCGGGGCGATGACCGGGGCGGCGCCGTGCGCACGGAGCGCCGCGGCCACACCGTCGCCCCACTTGCCGCCCCGGGGCACGAGGACGCGGGTGCCCTTGAGCGGCCGCTCGGCCGTCACGAGGCGCTCCCCACCGGGTCTCCGCCGGAGGGCCCGCCGCCGATCGGGGCGAGCTCGGCCGCCCCGAGCTCGAGCAGCTCGTCGACGACGCGGCCGGCGACCTCGGCGACGTCGACCAGCTGCGTCTCGAGCGGGCCGTCGTCGAGCGAGACGGCGTGCGACGAGCTGACCGTGCCGGCGCCCTCGGGGCTGTAGACCGTGGCGCTGAGCAGCAGCAGACCGGCGTCGACCACGGCCGAGGCGCCGATCGGCGCGGCGCACCCCGCCTCGAGCCGCGCCAGCACCTGACGCTCGGCCGAGACGACCAGACGCGTGTCGCGGTCGTCGATCGCGGCGAGGCCGCGGGCGAGGGTCTCGTCGGGGTCGCCCTCGCGGACCTCGACGGCCAGCGAGCCCTGGCCGGGGGCGGTGGGCCACCAGCCGAGACCGAGCAGGTCGGTCGCGGCGTCGAGGCGCCCGAGACGCCCCAGACCGGCGGCGGACAGCAGGACGGCGTCGAGATCGTCTCCGACCCGGCGGAGGCGCGTGTCGACGTTGCCGCGGATGTCCACGACCTCGAGATCCGGTCGTCGTGCCAGCAGCTGGGCGGCGCGACGCGGTGACCCCGTGCCGACCCGGGAGCCCTGCGGCAGGGTCTCGAGGGTCAACCCGTCGCGGGCGCAGAGGGCGTCGCGGGCGTCGGCACGACCGGGTGTCGCGCCGATGACGAGCCCGGGGTGCGAGGCGGTCGGCAGGTCTTTCAGGCTGTGGACGACCACGTCGCACTCGTCGACCAGAAGCGCCGAGCGCAGCGCGCTGGCGAAGACGCCCGTGCCCCCGAGGCTGGCGAGCGACTCGCCCGTCGCCTGGGTGCGGTCGCCCTCGGTCTTGATGCGGATGAGCTCGACGTCGGCGCCCGTCTCGCGGGCGAGCCGCTCGGCGATCGTGGTCGACTGGGCGACGGCGAGTGCGCTGCCGCGGGTTCCGATGCGAAGTGTCGTCACAGCTCTAGGGCACCAGGCCCGAGAGGGCGGGCTTGAAGCCGAGACGGACGTTCTCGCAGCACCCGGGGCGGCAGACGTCGTACCAGGGGCCGAGATCGGTCACGTGCGGGCGGTCTTCGACCGGCACGCCGTCACGGCGTTCGAGCACGAGGTCGACCAGGCCCGTCACGTAGTTCGGGTCGATGCCGGGGGTCGGCGTGCGCACGGCCCAGAAGCCGTTCTTCTCGCTCGTCTCGAGGGCCTCGTTGTCGAGATCCCACATGACCTCCATGTGGTCGCTGACGAAGCCGAGCGGCACGATCACGACGGCGCGCGTCGGACCGCCGGCGAGGTCGTCGATCGCGTCGTTGATGTCGGGCTCGAGCCACGGCATCGACGGCGGGCCGCTGCGCGACTGGTAGACGAGCTGCCACGGCACGGTGCTGCCGCCGCCCTCGGGGATCTCGAGCTCGAGTGCGGCCTCGGCGGCGGCCATGACGACCTCGGCCACGGCCTTGTGCTGCGCGGCGTAGGCGCCATCGTCGTCGAAGCCGCGCGACTGCGGGCCGCTCTTCGCGGCATCGGTCGACGGGATCGAGTGCGTCGCGAACAGCACCTGGATCTCGCTCGACAGATCGAGGCCGTCGATCTCGGCGCGGGCCTTCAGCAGGGCGTCGCGCACACCGTCGATGAACGGCTGGACGAAGCCGGGGTGGTCGAAGAACTGACGCACCTTGTCGATCTGCATCGTGTCGGCGAGACCGGTCTCGTCGAGCGCCATCGCGAAGTCCTCGCGGTACTGGCGGCACGAGCTGTACGACGAGTAGGCGCTGGTCGCGACGGCGATCAGCTTGCGGAACCCGCGGCTGTCGGCCTCGCGCACCGCGTCGGCCATGTAGGGATCCCAGTTGCGGTTTCCCCAGACGACGGGCAGGTCGATGCCACGACGCTCGAGCTCGGCCTCGAGGGCGGCCTTGAGCTCGCGGTTGTGCTGGTTGATGGGGCTGACGCCGCCGAAGTGGCGGTAGTGCGTGGCGACCTCTTCGAGCCGCTCTTCGGGGATGCCGCGACCCCGGGTGACGTTGCGGAGGAACGGGATGACGTCGTCCTGGCCCTCGGGCCCGCCGAAGCCGGCCAGCAGGATCGCGTCGTAGTCGGTCGGCTCGGAGACGTGCTCCGGGCCGCGCTCGGCCGCCGGGGTGGCGTTGCGCACGAGCTCGCCGTTGGTGATTCCGCTGGTGTCGGTCACGACAGAACCTCGATGATCTCGGTGGTGGTGATCCGTCGGCCGGTGAAGAACGGGATCTCTTCACGGACGTGACGGCGGGCTTCGGTGTAGCGCAGGTCGCGCATGAGGTCGACGAGCTGCACGAGCTCGGGTGCCTCGAGGGCCAGGATCCACTCGTAGTCGCCGAGCGAGAAGCTCGCGACGGTGTTGGTCAGCACCGCGCGGTGCTCGGAACCCTGCTTGCCGTGATCGGCCAGCATCTGACGGCGCTCGGCCTCGGGCAGCAGGTACCACTCGTAGCTGCGGACGAACGGGTAGACCGTCAGCCACGTCTCGGGCTCCTTGCCGCGCATGAAGGCGGGGCTGTGGTTGCGCGAGAACTCGGCATCGCGGTGCATGCCCATGGCGTTCCAGGTCGGGAGGAGACCGCCGAGGGCGTCGGTGCGCAGCAGCCGGCGGTAGGCCGACTGGATCGCCTCGGGCACCTCGCCGTGCAGCCAGATCATGATGTCGGCGTCGGCGCGCAGGGCGCTGACGTCGTAGAACCCCCGGACGACGACCCCGTCGGCGGCCAGCGATGCGACGACCGCGTCGAGCGCCTCGGCGTCGGCCTCGTCGGGTGCGAACGGGTTCTGGAGGTCGCGTCGGAGGACGGCCCACAGGGTATAGCCGAGACGCTCGCCCCCACCGGCCGACGACGACGCGTCGGTCGGGGCCGGCGACGGCGCCTCGGGTGAGGGGGCGGCGGGTGAATCTGACGTCGGCAACACGGGTGCCGACCCGTCGGCGCTGGTACTCATGCGGCTATTCTCCCCCTCTCCCGGCTGGGAGCCCAACCAGGTACTTCCAGTTCGAGAGAACGGTGGAGAACCCCTCGCGGAGGGGCCTCCGGGGAGGGACTATCGGCGCTTGACGACAGCGACCAGGATGCCGCCGACGGTCAACGCCACGACGCCGGCACCGGCCAGCCAGGGCCACTTGTCGTGCTCGTACGAGGCCTTCGCGCGCTGACCGGCGGCGCCCAGCTGCTTGGGCACGTTCAGCTTGTCTTCGATCTCGTTCAACGTGGCGGCCAGCTCGGCGCGCGTCTTGTCGATGTGACCCTGGATGTCGTTCGTGTCGCTCACGATGGTTCCGATCGGTGCAGAGGAGGTGCGGAGAAGGAGGGAGCGCGTCAGGACTCGTCGAGGCGCGTGCGCGGGATGGTGCCGACGCCCTTGATGGCGCGCAGGTCGCGCTGGAGGCTGGCGAGGGTCTTCTCGGGGACGACCGGCAGACCTACCTTGATCTTCTTGTAGCCGACCCAGCCGAGGATGCCCGCGCCGATCAGCAGGGCGACGGCCACGATCAGCGCCGAGAGCCAGCCCGGCAGCCAGATGGCGATCAGCAGCACGATCGCGGTCAGCAGCACACCCAGCGCCGCGAAGACCAGCACGAGAGCGCCGACGACGAAGCCGGCGCCGAGGCCGAACGCCTTGAGCGTCGCCATGATCTCGCTCTTGAGCAGCGCGATCTCGCCCTTGACGAGATCGGTGACCAGCGTGGGGACGTCATGCAGCAGGGTGAAGAGCGACCGCGAGCGCGTCCGTGAACCGGAGTCGTGCCGGATCCGGTCGCTTCGGGTGGAATCGGTCATCGGGTCTTACCGGTGGTCGCCGACTTCTGCTTCTTCTTCTTGCCCCCGCCGAAGGCCCGCACGATCACGAACTTCGCGCCGTTGACCCCGGCGTCGACGAGGTCGGCGGTCTTCGCGCCGGCGAAGTCCTCCGCCTTGGCGACCTGTCGCTGCACCGCGCGGCTGTGCCAGAGCTTGGACGACGTCGTCGAGATCTGGTCGTAGCGGTCTCGCCCGGCCCGGGCGCCCAGTACGAAGCCGAGGGCTCCTCCGGCGACGAAGATCAATTTGCCTCGCATGTCGCTCCATTCGTGGTCTGCGCACGGCAGTCGGCCGCGCGAGTCCCCAATCTAGTCCGAGCGCGCCGCGAGTTGCCCGACCCCGCCGCTGAGCAGTGCCGCGGCGGTCGCCCGGGACTGCGCGATGACCGCGGCCAGACCACGACCGGCCACGGCACCGCCGACCCGATGCACGCCGTCGAGGGGGGCGACGGGGGCGACCCGCGCCTCCTCGGCGTCCGTGACGGGTGCGGCGAGCGGGGCGTCCCAGGCGACCCGCGCCCAGCCCTCGACGGCATCGGGGTCGATCGGCACGCCGAGCAGCACCGCGGCGTCGGCGATCGCGACGGCCCGCAGCTCGGCGTCGGGCGTGCCGGGCTCGACCACGGGCGAGTCGTAGCTGAGACGGAGCACGTGCCGCCCGCCGGCGAGGTCGGCGAGCCAGGGCCATTTGACCGTCGCGTGCGTCAGGGCCTTCGCCCGCACGTCGAGGGCGCCGGGGGCGACGAGCACGCCCGTGCCCCGCGGCCCGGTGTCGAGCGCCGGCTCGCGGACGACGAGCGTCACGAGCGTGATCAGACCGGGAGCCGAGGAGGCGCGACCCGCCAGAGCCCGCCCCGCACCGTCGCCCACGGCCAGCACCACGGCGTCGGCGACGAGTCGCTCGCCGTCGACGGTGACGGACGACGCGTCGAGCGCCGACACCACCGCACCGAGTCGCATCTCGACGCCGAGTCGCTCGAGGTCGGCGACCAGGGCGTCGACCAGGCGGGCGTTGCCCCCGCGGAGACCGGCGACGGCCGAGCCGGCGGGGGCCAGCGCGCGGAGGCTGAGGACGGCCGCGGCCAGCGACCCCTCCCGCAGCAGCGCCCGACGGAGCCCTGGCGAGACGCGGTCGACGAGGAGGTCGTCGGGGTGCCGCGAGTGCACGCCTCCGACGATGGGCGTGACCAGGCGGTCGAGCACGGCGTCGCCCATCCGCGCCCGGATGAACGGACCTACCGTCGTCTCGTCGGCGCCCACCTCGGCCGGCTGCGCGTCGAGTCGCTCAGCGAGCACGGCGCCCTCGACGCCGATCACCTGCAGCACGTCGGGGTCCGTGAGGTCTCCGGGGATCCCGAGCAGACCCGTGCGGGGCAGCGGGAAGGCCTGTCCGTCGGCCTCGTGCACCCAGGCGCCGCGGCCGTCGGGCAGCACGACGTCGTCGGCGAGACCGAGCTCGTCGAGGTACGCGGCCACGGTGCCGCCGCGGGTGGCGAAGCTCTCGGCACCCGAGTCGAGGTCGATCCCCGCGACGGTGTGCCGACCGACCTCGCCGCCGAGACGGTCGGACGCCTCGAGCAGCAGCACGCTCGCACCGCCACGGGCCAGCTCGCGTGCGACGACCAGCCCCGCGACGCCGCCCCCGACGACGACCGCGTCGGCCGGCGAACCGCCGGCACCGGTCGAGGAGGCGCGGAGCAGGTCAGGCACGGTCGTACCCTTTCTACGAGAGTGGACTTCTAGAGCGTGTGCGCCAGCTCGACGATGCGGCTCAGCACGTCGGGATCGGTGTCGGGGTTGACCCCGTGGCCGAGGTTCAGCACATGGGCCGGGGCGGCGCGACCGCGTTCGACGACGTCGCGCACGTGGGCCTCGAGCACGGGCCAGGGCGCCTGCAGCAGAGCGGGGTCGATGTTGCCCTGCAGGGGCGTGCCGCCGCCGAGCCGCCGGGATGCCTCGTCGAGCGGGATGCGCCAGTCGACGCCCATCGCGTCGACGCCGACGTCGCGCATGGCGGTCAGCACCTCGCCGCTGCCGACGCCGAAGTGGATGCGCGGCACGCCGAGGTCGGCGACGTGCGACAGCGCACGCGCCGAGTGCGGTGCCACGTTCGCCGTGTAGTCGGCGAGCGAGAGCGATCCGACCCACGAGTCGAACAGCTGGGCGGCGCTGGCACCCGCGAGCACCTGGGCGCGGAGGAACGCCCCGGTGACGTCCGCCGCCCAGGTGAGCAGCGCCTCCCAGGTGTCGGGATCGCTGTGCATCAGGGTGCGCGCACGGATGTGGTCTTTCGACGGACCGCCCTCGACGAGGTACGCGGCGAGGGTGAAGGGCGCCCCGGCGAACCCGATCAGCGGCGTGCTGCCCAGCTCGGCGACGGTCTGGGCGACGCCCGCGGCGATCGGCGCCAGGGCCTCGTCGTCGAGGGGTCGGAGGGCGGCGACGTCGGCCGCGGTGCGGATCGGCGTCTCGAGCACGGGGCCGCGCCCGGGCACGATGTCGACCGAGACCCCGGCGAGCTTGATCGGCACGACGATGTCGCTGAAGAAGATGCCCGCGTCGACCCCGTGCCGGCGCACCGGCTGCAGCGTGATCTCGCTGGCGAGGTCGGGCGTCAGGCAGGCGTCGAGCATCTTGGTGCCGACGCGCAGCTCGCGGTACTCGGGCAGCGAGCGCCCGGCCTGCCGCATGAACCACACGGGCAGCGTCTCGGGTCGGTCGCCCCGCAGGGCCCGCACCAGCCGGGAGTCGGCGGTGAGACCGGTCGCGAGCGGGTGCTGGTCGGGCAAGGCGGAGGAGTTCACGCGGAAGATTCTCGCATCGCCCGCTGGACGTCGCATCGAGGTGACGCGACGGGGGTCTCGCCTGGGCGACGGACCCCTCGTCGGGTCACCTCGACGACCGCGGAGCCAAGGAGGCGCGGGTCGGCCGAGGAGGCGCGGGTCAGCCGACCTTGACGACCATCTTCCCGACGTTGGCACCGCGCATCAGGCCGGTGAACGCCTCGAAGGCCTGGTCGATGCCCTCGACCACGGTCTCGTCGTGGACGACGTCGCCGTTCGCCAGCCACGGGCCCATCTCGGCCTGGAAGGCCGGAGCGACGTGACGGTAGTTCCCGAGCGTGAAGCCCTTCATCATGAGGCCGCGCGTGACCATGTTGGTCAGGCCGGTGATGCCGACCGGGGCGCCGGTCGAGTTGTAGTTCGCGATCGAGCCGCAGAGCGCCGCGCGCCCGCCGTCGCGGAACGAGTCGAGGGCGGCCGAGAGGTGGTCGCCTCCGACGTTGTCGAAGTAGAGGTCGATGCCGTCGGGCGCCGCCTCGCGCAGCAGCTCGGTGACGTCGCCGTCCTTGTAGTTGAAGGCCGCGTCGAAGCCGTACTTCGAGGTGAGCAGCTCGACCTTCTCGGCGGATCCGGCGCTGCCGATCACGCGCGAGGCGCCCTTCAGGCGGGCGATCTGGCCGACCATGGTGCCCACGGCGCCGGCGGCTCCCGAGACGAAGACGACGTCGCCCTCGCGGATGCCGGCGATCTCCGTCAGACCGACGTAGGCGGTCAGCCCGGTGAGACCGAGCACGCCGAGGTAGGCCGACAGCGGCACTCCGTCGACGGGCTGCACGGCACGGAACGAGCCCGCGCCTCCCTGGGCCACGTCGCGCCAGCCGAGGTCGTGCTGCACGACCGCGCCGACGGGCAGGTCGCCCGAGCGGGACTCGACCACGCGGCCGATGGCGCCGCCGGTCATCGTCTCGTTCAGGGCGAACGGCGGCACGTACGACTTGACGTCGTTCATCCGACCGCGCATGTAGGGGTCGACGGAGAGGAACTCGTTCTGCACCCGGACCTCGCCCTCGCCGAGGTCGGGCAGCGTCACCTCGACACGGCGCACGTCGTCGGGGGTGGGCTCGCCCTGGGGGCGGGCGATGAGCTGCCACTGGGTGCTGATGGTCATGATTCTCCTGTCGTCGGGCCGAACGGGTGGTCGGCGGGGCCTCGTGTTGCAATGCGCAACACCGGCTGGGCATTCCCGTGCCTCAGCATCACCCCGCGCTTCCGCTCGACGTCGAGCCATCACCCAGCCGAATGCGCCCGGGGGCGTTACTCTTGATCGGTGCTCATCTGCCTGACGGCGTCCCATCGGAACGCCAGCTTCGACCTCCTCGAGAAGTTGAGCATCGGCGCACCCTCCGCGGTCGGCACATTGGTCGACGGCAGCGACTTCGTCAACGGCGCCGTCGTGCTCGCGACCTGCAACCGCTTCGAGGCCTACCTCGACGTCGACGAGCCCCTCACCGCCGGCAGCGCCGTCGCGGTCGAGGCCACCATTGCCACCATGAGCGATGCGAGCGACGTCACGGCCGACGATCTCCGCGACAGCGTGCGGGTCATCACCGGCGACGAGGTCGTCGAGCACCTGTTCGCCGTCAGCTCCGGCCTCGAATCGGTCGTCATCGGCGAAGACGAGATCTCGGGTCAGGTGCGTCGCGCCCTCGAGCGGGCCCGCGAGGGCGGCACGACGTCGTCCGACCTCGAGCGCCTCTTCCAGAAGGCGTCGCACACCTCGCGGGGCGTCAAGAACCGCACGAACGTAGGAGGCGCGGGTCGCTCGCTCGTCCGCCTCGCCCTCGAGCTCGCCTCCTCGCGCGTCACGGACTGGGCCCACGCCCGGGTGCTGATCGTGGGCACCGGCCAGTACGCGGCCACCACGGTCACCGCACTGCGCGACCGGGGCGCCGACCGACTGGCCGTCTACTCGTCGTCGGGTCGCGCCTCCTGGTTCGGGCTGAAGCACGACGCGACCCCCTACGACGACCTCGCCACCGCCATCGAGTGGTGCGACGTCCTCATCACCTGCACCTCGACCACCCAGCCCGTGGTCACCCCCGACGTCGTCACCCCGGGCGCACGCCGACTCGTCATCGACCTCGGTCTGCCGCGCAACGTCGACCCGCTGGTCACCGAGGTCGAGGGCGTCGAGCTGCTCGACCTCGAGACGATCAGCCTGCACGCTCCGCTCGCCGAGCTCACCGCCGCCGACGACGCCCGCGCGCTCGTGTCGACGGCCGCCGCCGAGTTCCAGGCCGTCGCCGCCGAGCAGTCGCTGACCCCCGCGGTCGTCGCACTGCGGAAGCACGTCTTCGACCTGCTCGACTCCGAGATCGAGAGGGCGCGGTCGCGCGGCGACTCGTCCGACCGCACCGAGGCCGCGCTGCGTCACCTGGCCGGCGTGCTGCTCCACACCCCGTCGGTGCGCGCGCGAGAGCTGGCCCGCGAGGGCCGCGGCGAGGAGTTCCGCGACGGGCTCGAGGCGCTGTTCGGCCTCACCGACACGCGCGCGGCCGCCGCCCCGGCCCCGCACCTGCGCGCCGTCGGCGACGCCGGCTGACCAGCGTGTCACCCCCGCGCGACGTCGGCTGAACGGGCGCGTTCCCCCGCACGGCGCCGGCTGACCGTGCGTCGCCCCCGCACGACGTCGGCTGACTCGCGCGCCACCTACGACGCCACGAGATGGACACGACGCCACGAGAAAAGGTGGCGTCATGTCCATCTGGTGGCGTCGTGATGACGACCCGCGCCTCCTCGGCCGACAGCCGACACCGGCGCGTCACCCCCACGCGACGCCAGCCGACGGGCGCGTTCCCCCGCACGACGCCAGCTGACCCGCGCGCCACCTACGACGCCACGAGATGCACACGACGCCACGAAAAAAGGTGGCGTCATGTGCATCTCGTGGCGTCGTGATGACGACCCGCGCCTCCTCGGCCGACCGCCGACCACGGGCGCCGGCGCCGGCACCGGCACCGGCACCGCCGCCGCCAGAACCGGCACCGGCCCCGCGGTCACCAGATCGTGACGCGATCCTCCGGCGGCAGCCAGGCCGCGTCGGTCGGTGAGACGTCGAACGCGGCGTAGAACTCGTCGATGTTGCGCACGATCTGGTTGCAGCGGAACTCGTTCGGCGAGTGCGGGTCGATCGACAGCAGGCGCACGGCCTCCTCGTCGCGCAGGGTGATCTGCCACGCCTGCGCCCAGCTGAGGAAGAACCGCTGGGCCCCGGTCAGACCGTCGATCACGGGCGGCTCGGCCCCCTCGAGCGACAGCAGGTAGGCCTTGTAGGCGATCGACAGCCCGCCGAGGTCGCCGATGTTCTCGCCGATGGTGAGGGCGCCGTTGACGTGGTGGTCGGGCACCTGGGCGGGTGCGAGCGCGTCGTACTGGGCGATCAGCGAGGCGGTGAGCTTCTCGAACGCCTCGCGGTCGGCGGCCGTCCACCAGTCGCGGAGCCGACCGTCGCCGTCGTACTTCGAGCCCTGGTCGTCGAAGCCGTGGCCGATCTCGTGCCCGATGACCGCGCCGATCGCGCCGTAGTTGGCGGCGGCGTCGCGGGTCTCGTCGAAGAACGGGAACTGCAGGATGGCGGCGGGGAACACGATCTCGTTCATGCCGGGGTTGTAGTACGCGTTGATGGTCTGCGGCGTCATGAACCACTCGCCGCGGTCGAGCGGCTGACCGATCTTGCCCAGCTCGCGGTCGAAGCCGACGGCGGCGGTCGCCCGCACGTTGCCGACCAGATCGGCGGGGTCGACCTCGAGGGCCGAGTAGTCGCGCCAGGTGTCGGGGAACCCGATCTTGGGGGTGAACTTCTCGAGCTTCTCGAGCGCGCGGCCGCGGGTCTCCTCCGTCATCCACTCGAGCTCGGTGATGCTCTGCCGGTACGCCTCGACGAGGTGCGCGACGAGCACGTCCATGGCGGTCTTGGCCGCGGGCGCGAAGTGGCGCTCGACGTAGATGCGCCCGACGGCCTCGCCCATGGCCCCCTCGACGAGCGAGACGCCGCGCTTCCAGCGGGCGCGCTGCACGGGTGCGCCGGTCAGGGTGCGGCCGTAGAAGCCGAAGTTCGCCTCGACGAACGGGGTCGACAGGTACGCCGCCGACGAGCGGACGATCTGCCAGCGCAGCCAGTCCTGCCAGTCGAGGAGGCGCGCTCCGGTCAGCAGCGACGCCAGACCGGTCACGAACGACGGCTCCCGGACGACGACCTCGTCGAACACGCGCTCGGGCGCGCCCACGGCATCGCGCCAGACGGTCAGGTCGACGCCTTCGGCGAGCGCCTCGAACCCCGCCCAGGGCAGCAGGTTGTAGGTGGCGTCGCTGTCGCGGGTGGCGACGTTGTCCCAGTGGTGCGAGGCGAGCTCGGTCTCGAGCGCCATGATGCGGGCGGCGCGGTCGTCGGCCTCGTCGAAGCCGGCGAGCTCGAGCATGCGGGCGACGAAGGCGACGTAGGCGGTGCGGATCGACTCGGACTTCTCCTCGCGGTAGTACGACTCGTCGGGCAGCCCCAGACCGCCCTGCTCGACGAACAGGACGTAGCGCTCGGGGTCGCCCGGGTCGTTGTCGACGAAGAGCTGCACGAAGCTCGCGAGCCCCTGCTTCTCGAACGAGCCCAGGAGGCGCAGGAGGCCGTCGACGTCGGTCACGTCGTCGACGGGGTCGAGCAGGGGGCGGATGGGCTCGGCGCCGAGCGCCTCGACCCGCTGCTCGTCGAGGAAGCTCGTGTAGAGGTCGCCGACCTTGCGGGCCTCGGTGCCGGGCTCGGCGTCCTGGGACTCCTGGATGATGTCGCGGACGGCCGCCTCGGCCTCCTCGGCGAGCACGTAGAACGAGCCGTAGCGCGCCTTGTCCTCGGGGATCTCGGTGCGGGCGATCCACCGCCCGTTCACGTGACGGAAGAGGTCGTCCTGAGGACGCACCCCCGGGTCGAGCTCGTCGGTCAGGATTCCGGAGGAGAGGGCGTCGCTGGTCATGGCCGTCAGCCTACGGCCGCGCCGCCGCTACAGTTCTGAGCATGGCACTCCCCTGGTCTCTGCACGGTGACGGAAAGACGGTGGACTCCACCGAGATCGTGGCGCCGGAGGAGCGGCTCACCTGGCCGCGCACCATCGGCCTGGGCGGTCAGCACGTCGTCGCGATGTTCGGCGCGACGTTCCTGGTGCCGATCCTCACCGGGTTCCCGCCGAGCACGACGCTGCTCTTCTCGGGCATCGGCACGCTGCTGTTCCTCATCATCACGAAGAACCGGCTGCCGAGCTATCTCGGGTCGTCGTTCGCGTTCCTCGCGCCGATCGCGGCGGCGAAGGAGGTCGGCGGCATCCCGCTGGCGCTGAGCGGCATCATCGTCGTCGGGGCGCTGCTCGCGATCATCGGCGTGGTGGTGAATCTCGCGGGCACCCGCTGGATCGACTCGCTGCTGCCCCCGGTCGTCAGCGGCGCGATCGTCGCCCTGATCGGCTTCAACCTCGCGCCGGCGGCCCGCGACAACTTCGCGCTCGCCCCGCTGACGGCGGTCATCACGCTCGCAGCGGTGGTGCTGAGCGCCGTGCTCTTCCGGGGCCTCCTCGGTCGCCTCTCGATCTTCGTCGGCGTGGTGGTCGGCTACGTCGCGGCCGTGCTGCTCGGCGAGGTGAGCTTCGACGCCGTGCGCGATGCCCCGTGGGTCGGTCTGCCGACGTTCACCGCCCCGGCCTTCGACCTGTCGGCGCTGCCCGTCTACCTCGGGTTCCTGCCCGTCGTGCTCGCGCTGATCGCCGAGAACGTGGGGCACGTGAAGGGCGTCGGCCAGCTCACCAAGCGCAACCTCGACCCGCTGACCGGTCGCGCGCTGTTCGCCGACGGTCTCAGCACCGTGCTCGCCGGGCTCGGCGGCGGGTCGGCCACCACGACCTACGGCGAGAACATCGGCGTGATGAGCGCCACGCGCGTGTTCTCGACCGCCGCCTACTGGGTCGCCGGCATCGTCGCGATCCTGCTGGGGCTGTCGCCGAAGATCGGCGCCGTGATCTTCACGATCCCTCCGGGCGTGCTCGGCGGCGTGACCACGGCCCTCTACGGTCTGATCGGCGTGATCGGCATCCGCATCTGGGTCGAGAACAAGGTCGACTTCAGCCGCCCGAAGAACCAGCTGACCGCCGGCATCGCCCTGATCATGGGCATCGCGGACTTCACGCTGTCGCTCGGCGGGGCCACGTTCGGCGGCATCATCCTCGGCACGGTCGCGGCGATCGTGGTGCACCACCTGATGACGCTGGTCGGCCGCGCCCGCGGCACCGACTGAGGTGCGCCTCCGGAACCCCCTCGATCGCGAGATCGTCCGCCTCGCCCTGCCGGCGCTCGGCGCGCTGATCGCCGAACCGCTGTTCCTGCTGACCGACACGGCCCTGATCGGGCATCTCGGGTCGGTGCCGCTGGCGGGGCTCGGGGTCGCCGGGGTCATTCTGCAGACGGCGCTCGGGCTGCTGATCTTCCTGGCGTACGCGACGACGCCGACGGTGGCGAGGAGGCTCGGCGCCGGTGATCGCGCCGGTGCCATCCGGGCCGGCGTCGACGGGCTCTGGTTCGCGCTGCTGCTCGGCGTGGTGCTCGCCGTCGTGGGGGCGTTCACGGCACCCGCGCTCGTGGGGCTGTTCGGCACGGAGCCCGCCGTCGAAGCCGCCGCGACGACCTACCTCACGGTGTCGATGATCGGGCTGCCGGGCATGCTGATCGTGATCGCCGCGACGGGGCTGCTGCGCGGACTGCAGGACACCCGCACCCCGCTGATCGTCGCCGGTCTCGGGTTCGCCGCGAACGCGGGCCTGAACGCCGTGTTCATCTACGGTCTCGGCTGGGGCGTCGCCGGCTCGGCGGCCGGCACGGTCGTGGCGCAGTGGGGCATGGCGGCCGTCTACGTGGTCATCGCCGTGCGGGCGGCCCGCGCCGTGGGCGCCGACCTGCGCCCGGGGCTCGCGGGGGTCGGACGCACCGCCCGGTCGGGCGCGTGGCTGCTGGTGCGGAACGCGAGTCTTCGGGTCGCGATGATCGCGACCGTGGCGACCGCCGCCTCCTCGGGGGTGACGGGTTTGGCGACGATCCAGATCGCGTTGACGCTGTTCAGCACGCTCGCGTTCGCGCTCGACGCCCTGGCGATCGCCGGGCAGGCGATGATCGGGCACTCGCTCGGCGCCGGCGACCGCGACCGCGTTCGTGCCGTCACCCGGCGGCTGATGGTGTTCGGGGTCGGCGGCGGGGTGCTGCTCGGCGGGCTCGTCGCGGCGCTGTCGGGCGTGCTCGGGCCGGTGTTCACGACCGACGAGGGCGTGCGGGCGCTGCTGCCCGGCGTTGTGCTCGCGATGGCCGTCGGCATCCCGCTGGCCGGGTTCGTCTTCGTGCTCGACGGGGTGCTGCTCGGCGCGGGCGACGCCCGGTACCTCGCGCTGGCGGGGATCGTGAACGTGGTCGTGTACCTGGCGATCCTCGTGCCGGTCGAACGCGCCGTGGGCGACGGAGCGGGATCGACCGTGGCGCTGTGGCTCGCGTTCGGACTGGGCTACATCGGCATCCGCGCCGTCACGCTCGGAGTGCGGGCCGCGGGGTCGCGCTGGATGGTGGTCGGGGCGCGCTGAGCACCTCGGCAGCAGCGGGGGCGCTCCGCACGTCCGTCCAGCCCACGACCAGGAGACTGCGCGATGTGTAGCGTCTCCTCTCGTGCCTTCCTTCGACGAGACCCCGCTGCGTGACCGCCACTTCGACGACTACCGGCCCGGCGACGGTGGGACGTACGGCCCCGTCGAGGTGACCGAGAGCTCCATCGTGGGCTTCGCGGCCGACTTCGACCCGCACACCATGCACCTGGATCCCCTCGGCGCGGCCGACGGCCCCTTCGGCGGGCTGATCGCCAGCGGCTGGCACACGACAGCCGTGATGATGCGGCTGATGGTCGACAACTTCCTGAACGAGCGGACCAGCCTGGCGTCTCCCGGCGTCGACGAGCTGCGCTGGCATCTGCCCGTCCGCCCCGGCGATCTGCTGCGCGCGCGGTTCACGGTGCTCGAGGCCCGCCCGTCGCGGACCAAGCCCGACCGCGGCATCGTCCGCACCCGCATCGAGATGCTGAATCAGCGCGACGAGGTCGTCATGTCGCAGGTGATGATGAACCTGATCCGCCGCCGCGCGTAGGGGGTCGGCGCCTGCCCGCGTCCCTCCCGTGAGCACGGTGGGCGGAAAGCGCCCTTCGCTGCGCCGGGAAGGGCGTCTTCTGACCAGGGTGGGCGTCAGTCGGGCGAAGCGACGCCGGGCGGCTCGACGCCGGCCTCGAGCCGGGCGACGGCGCGGGCGATGCGGCCGACCCGCGCCTCCTCGGTGGACGCCGTCAGCACCGGATGCATGACCGAGTAGCGGGCCGACCGGCTCAGCCCGGCGAACGCCTGGGAGGCGCGGGTCGAGTCCGCGAGCGCAGCCGCGAGGTCGGCGGGCGGCTCCATGTCCGCCTGGCCCGCATAGGCGCGATCCCAGCGTCCGTCGTCCTTGGCCCGGTCGATCTCGGCCTGGCCCCGCGGGCGCATCCGGCCCGAGTCGACCAGCCGCGCGACGTGGTCGACGTTGCGCACCGACCAGATCGAGCGTGCTCGACGCGGCGTGAAGTGCTGCTGGAAGGTCGCCTCGTCGATGGCGTTGCGGCGCCCGTCGATCCACCCGCTGCAGAGCGCCTCGTCGAGCGCCTCGGCGTAGGTGAGCGACGTGGGGCTCGACGTGCCCTTCTTCGCGAGCACGAGACGCACGCCGTCCGAGGTCGACTCGTGGGCGTCGAGCCAGGCCCGCCAGGCGGCGGCGTCGGGCACGGTGAGGTGGTCGTCGCTCATGTCTCCCTCTCGGGGCCGGGTCCGTCGGCGGGTGGCGACCCG
This sequence comes from Frigoribacterium sp. AC759, assembly GCF_979256015.1. Classification (NCBI taxonomy): domain Bacteria; kingdom Bacillati; phylum Actinomycetota; class Actinomycetes; order Micrococcales; family Microbacteriaceae; genus Frigoribacterium; species Frigoribacterium sp. AC759. The sequence continues at coordinate 136,870 of NZ_CEEDMT010000004.1, forward strand.
CGCCTCCCCGACCCGCGCCTCCTCGGCTCCGTGGTCAGTCGGCGGTGGGCGATTCGACGGCGCGCAGGGCGGTGACGACCTGGTCGAGGAACGCGTCGACCTGATCCTGGTCGTACCCCTCGCGGAACTTCGTCGGCTGGAATCTCGCCGCGACGACCTCGTCGGCGGTGAGGGGGCCCGGGCCGCGCCCCTGCTCGACGGCCGCGAACGTCGCGGTGATCTTGTCGAGCAGATCGTCGACCTGATCCTGGTCGTAGCCCTCCCGGAATCGGGTCGGTGTGAATCTCGTCGCGACGACGTCCTGTGCGAGCATGTCTCCCCCTCGTTCGTGCCTCGATACTCCCACGGGTCGCGGCCTGCCACGCTCGCGGCCCGGGGGTCAGGTCGTGGGCAGCCAGACGCGCATCGTCGAGGGCCCGCGGTTCGCCCACGAGGCGTAGGGCACGAGGTCGACGCGACCCAGGGGCACGACCCGCCCGCCGGACTCCCCGTAGGGCCAGTCGACCGTCTCGTCGGCGAATCGGGCGATGTCGACGGAGGCGCCGGTCGCGGTGGTCTCCAGGGTCGCGCCGGTGTCGACCACGATGTCGTTCACGTCTCCGCTCGGCAGATCGGTCGACTCGAGCACGAGCACCAGCGGGCCCCGCTGCACGGCGACCTGCCCTCGGACGGCGTCGATGCGCGGGTCGGGGGTGACCCAGCGCGCCTCGAGCGGGAACTCGACGGTCACGACGTCGCCTGCGCGGAACCGCCCGGAGACGGTCGTCGTGCGCCCGACGCGCACGTCCGGGGCCTCACCGGCGGCGGCCTCACCGGCGGCGGCCCCGCCGGCCGCACCACCCCGCCCGACCCGCGCCGACCCGGCCCACGACGGGATGCGCAGGTCGAGCTCGACCTCGCGCCCCGTGTCCTCGCGCCAGGTGACGGTCACGTCGCCCCCGTACGGGTAGCCGCTCCGCACCGAGACCGCGACGACCGTGCCGTCGGCGAGCGCGGTGTCGACGTCGTAGTCGCCGTACTGGTGCAGCTGCAGCCCGCCGGGCGTCGTCGTCGCGAAGGTCGACTCGACGCTCGCCAGCGTGCGGGCCACGTTCGTCGGGCAGCACGACACCTCGAACCAGGGGGCCCGGAGACTCGAGAGGGCGCGCGCGTTCAACGCGGCCTCGTCGGGCGCGACGCCGTCGGTGCGCTGGTGCAGCGTGTTCGTGTAGAAGAACGCGCGGCCGTCGTCACGGGGTGAGGCCATCACGTTGTTCAGCAGCGTGCGCTCGATCAGGTCGGCGTACCGGGGGTCGGCGTCCTGCAGCAGCAGCCGCCACGACAGCATGTTCGACGCGATGCCCGCGCAGGTCTCGGAGTACGCGCGGTCGGGCGGCAGCTCGAAGTCGGCGCCGTACGACTCGTCCTGATGGTGCGAGCCCATGCCGCCGGTCACGTAGGTGCGTCGCGCGACGGTCGCCTCCCACTGACGGCGGACGGCGTCGGCGAGCTCGGCGTCGCCCGTCTCGACCGCGACGTCGAGCGCACCGGCGGCCAGATAGAGCGCCCTGACCGCGTGACCCCGCAGCACGTCCGCGTCGCGCACCGGCACGTCGTCCTGGAAGTACTCCGGCCCGTACTCGATCGGTGCGAGCAGCCCGTGGCCGCGACGCTCGACGAAGAGGCGGGCGAGCTCGACGTGACGGGGCTCGTCGAGAGCCCGACCCAGCTCGACCAGGGCGACCTCGATCTCGGGGTGCCCGCAGACGGCGACCCGCCCCTCCGGCCCGAACGCCTCCCATAGGTGATCGGCCAGGCGACGTGCGACGTCGACGATCGCGCTGTCGAGACCGGTGCGCGCCGCCGCGACGGCCGCCTGGATCAGGTGCCCGAAGCTGTAGAGCTCATGCCCCCACTCGAGGTTCGAGTAGCGCGCCGGCTGCCAGGGGCGGCCGAAGCTGGTGTGCAGGTAGCCGTCGTCGTCCTGCGCCGAGGCGACGCGCGAGACGAGGCGGTCGTAGCGGGCCGCCAGGTCGGCGTCGTGCGACCGGCCGAGCTCCCACGCCATGCCCTCGAGCAGCTTGTAGACCTCGCTGTCGACGAACTCGATGCCGGAGTGCTCCCAGCCTGTCTCGCTCGACGCCGCCCGGTCGAAGTTGGCCGTCCAGCCGATGCGCTCCATCCAGTCCTCGCAGTGCCGCAGCACCACGTGGGCGTTGAGCTGCTGCTTGTCGAACCAGTAGCCGCCGGTCAGACGGATCTCGCTCGAGTCGAGGGGGGTCAGCGCCGAGCTGCGCGGGGCGACGGGGCCGCCGTGGGCGGACGTCGAGGTCTGGACGGTGGTCACGGGGATGCTCCTCGAGGGGTGGGTGGCGGTCATGTCGTCAGTCCTTCACGGCGCCTGCGGTGACACCGGCGGCCACGTAGCGCTGGGCGACGACGAGCAGGACGGTGGCGGGGATGGAGGCGACGACGGCGGTGGCCATGATCGAGTTCCACTCCTGGTTGTTGTTGCCGATGTAGCGGTAGATGCCGAGGGTGATCGTCTGCGCGTCGCCGCCGCTGTTGAGCGTCGACGAGAAGACGAAGTCCGACCAGGCCCAGAGGAACGCGAAGAGTCCGACGGTGACCGCCGAGTTGCGGCTGACGGGCAGCACGATCGAGATGAAGGTCCGCCAGGCGCCGGCGCCGTCGAGCTTCGCGGCGCTCATCAGCTCGTCGGGGATCCCCCGCATGAAGGCGGTGAAGATCAGCACCCCGAACGGCACGGCGAGCGTCGAGTCGGCGATGACCAGCCCCCACCACTCGTCGAGGATCCCGAGGTTCAGGTAGATCGCGTAGAAGCCCATGGCCATGATCACCTGCGGGATCATCTGCGCGACCAGCAGGACGAAGCTCAGCGCGCCTCCTCCCCGGGGTCGCAGCTTCGCGAGCGAGTACGCGGCCGGCGCGGCGAGCGCGATCGTCACGACCACGGTGCCGATCCCCACCAGCAGACTCGTGCCGAGGTACGGCAGCTGGTCGGCGACCACGGCCCGGTAGCCGTCGAGCGTCGGCGCGGCGGGGAACCACGACGGCGGGCTCTGCCGCATCTGCGCGGTCGGGGTGAGCGAGACGTTGATCATCCAGTAGATCGGGAACAGCATGATCGCGGTCAGGACGACGCCGATCACGGTGGTGGCGAGACTGCGACGACCGGCTCTCCCCGAGGAGGCGCGGCGCGCCTCCGATCGGGGGGCCGCGGCGGGGCGGACGGCGGTGGTCATGACTGGTCCTGCTTCCTCTGCACGCGCAGGTAGACGAAGCCGCAGACGAGGGCCATGACGATCAGCAGGTTGCCGACGGCCGCGGCCGGTCCGAAGGAGGGGAGGGTGGAGCCGAAGCCGAGCTGGTACGACCAGATGGCGAAGGTGGTCGAGGCGTCGCCGGGGCCGCCCCGCGTCATGATCCAGATGATGTCGAAGACCTTCAGCGTGTAGACGAGGCCGAGCAGGATCGTGATGGCCGACACCGGTCGCAGCAGGGGGAACGTGATGCGCCAGAAGACCTGCCAGGCGTTCGCGCCGTCGAGGGCGGCGGCCTCGTAGATGTCGCCCGAGATGTTCTGCAGCCCGCTGTAGAGGATCACGAGGTTGAACGGGATGCCGATCCAGATGTTGGCGATGATGACGCTGGTCAGAGCCCATTGCGGCGAGGTGAGCCAGTTCACCTGGTCGCCGCCGAGGGTGCGGATCACCGAGTTGACGACGCCGCTCTCGCTGTTGAGCATCCACGACCAGGTCGACGCGCTGACGATCAGGGGGAGGAGCCACGGCACGAGGAACAGCGCCCGGAGCGTCGCCGAGAGCGGGAACCTCTGGAAGAAGAACACCGCGAGCGCCATGCCGATCGAGAACTGGAACGCGATCGAGATGCCGGTGAACAGCAGGGTGTTGATCAGCGCCGGCCCGAAGGTCGGGCTGGTGAAGACGTCGGCGAAGTTCTCGAACCCGATGAAGGGCGCGTTCCCGTCGATGAACGAGCGGACCGTGTAGTCGTGCGTCGACAGGTCGACGTTGCGGACCAGCGGCCAGACGTAGAAGACGGCGAGGTAGGCGACGACCGGGGCGAGGAACGCCCAGGCGGCCAGCTGCCCCGTGTCGGGGCGGCGCCTGCGGGTGGGTCCGGCGGGGGCGGGCGTGCCGCCCGTCCCCGCCGGGGACACGGCCTCACGACGTTCCATCGTGTCGGTGCTCATGGTGCTCCTGTCGTCGTTCGGCGGTGTCGCGGTGGTGCGGTGCTGCGGGTGCTGCCGGTGCTGCGCGGTGTCGCGTGCTACTCGGTGGCGGAGGACGCAGCGGTCTGCGCCTCCTTCAGGGCCTCCTCGGGGCTCGCCGACCCGCTGAGGCTGTTCTGCACGGCCTTCCAGAGCTGCTCCGAGATCTTCGGGTAGTCCGTGCCGAGGTCGTCGCTGGTGCGCCCCTTGGCCTCGCCGACCGCGGTGACCCAGGGCTCGAGGTCGGGATCGGCGGCGAGCTGCGCCTCCTGGGCGTCCTTCGTCGGGGCGACGTACGACAGGGTCGTGTCGGTCGCGACGAGGTTGTCGGTGCTCGTGAGGCAGGCCTGGATCTTCTCGCTGACCTCGTAACGGGCGTCGTCGCTCTGCACGGGCACGGTCAGGAACTCGCCGCCGGTCGGTGCGGGGGCCGCACCGCCGTCCTTCGAGGGGATCGAGATGATGCCGTAGTCGATGTCGGACGCCTTGATGCCCGCGAGCTGCCAGGTGCCGTTCTCGCCGAACGCGTACTCGCCGGTCATGAACTCCTGCCACGTCGTGGTCTGGGTGTTGTTGATCACCGAGTTGGGGGCGTACCCCTCCTCGAGCCAGCCCGTCCAGAGGTCGAGGGCCGAGACGGCGTCGTCGGAGTCGAGCTCGGTCAGGTCGGCCCCGCTGCCCCAGTACCAGGGGAGGAACTGGAAGCTGCCCTCCTCCGTGCCGATGGCCGAGAACGTGATGCCCTTCTTGCCGACCGCCGTGACCTTCTCGAGGGCGCTCGTCAGGGAGTCCCAGTCGGTGATCGAGGCCGGGTCGACGCCCGCCTCGTCGAGGATCGCCTTGTTGTAGTAGAGCGCCAGGGTGTTGGCCCCGATCGGAACGCCGTAGGTCTTCCCGTCGACCTGACCCGCGGCGAGGATGTTCTCCTCGATGTCGGCCGTGTCGGCGCCGGTCTCGTCGGTGTCGGTCAGCAGACCCGCCTCGGCGAGGGTCGAGACCACCGGGTTGTCGACGAGCAGCAGGTCGGGGCTGTTGCCCTGCTGACCGGCGAGGAGCGCCTTGCTCGTCAGGTCGGAGGTGTCGTAGCCGGTCCGCTCGATGGTGACGCCGGCCTCGGTGCCGCACGACTCGACGAGCTTCGTCCAGTCGGACGTGCCGTCGAACTGGGGGTACGGGTCCCAGAAGGTGTAGGTGCCGGTGGCCGCGTCGCCGCCGGCGGACGAGCCGCCACCGGAGCAGCCGGTGAGGGCGAGCGAGACCGCTGCGAGCCCGACGAGCGCGACGGCGGCCTTCTTGCTGTGGAAGGGGGAGATCACAGGAGGTTCCTCTCTGAACTGCTGCGGGTGCTCCGTCAGAGAGCCGGGCCGGAGGTGCGGCGCGGGTGCTCGTCGTCGAGAACGTGAGACCGAAACTGGTTTCGGGAGTGAAGTTACACGCGGCCTGGTTGCTCGTCAACGACTTTGTGAACTATTTTCGGAACATGTCCAACGCAGCAGGCGGCAGAGGCCCCGCATCGACGGTCACGCTCGCCGACGTGGCGCGTGCCGCCGGGGTCTCCGTGGCGACGGCCTCGAAGGCCCTGAACGGTCGCGCCCAGGTGCGCGAGAGCACGCGGGTCAAGGTGCAGGAGGCCGCGGCCGCGCTGTCGTTCACCCCCAACTTCTTCGCCCAGGCGCTCAACTCGCCACGCACCGGCACCATCGGCATGGTCACCAGCGATCTCGACAACCGGTTCGTGCTGCCGGTGCTGCTCGGGGCGGAGGACGCCTTCGGCTCGGGGTCGCTCTCGGTGCTGCTGGCCGACGCCCGCGACGACGCCCTGCGCGAGCAGCTGCACCTGCAGACGCTGCTGACCCGGCGCGTCGACGGTCTGCTGATCGTCGGGCGGACGACGAACCCGAGACCACCCGTGCCCCTGATGGCCGATGTGCCCGTCGTGTACGTCTATGCGCCGTCGACCGACCCCGCCGACGCGTCGTTCACGCCCGACAACGTGCAGGCCGGCCGCCTCGCCGCCGAGCATCTGCTGGCGACGGGTCGCACGCGCATCGCCCTCGTCAACGGCGAGGCCTCGTACGCCGCGGCACGCGACCGGGCCGCCGGGGTGCAGCAGGCCGTCGAGGCGGCCGGGCTCGAGCTCGTGGGCGGCACGTCGCTGTTCGGGCAGTGGGGCGAGGGGTGGGGGCGGGACTGCGCGCGCCTCCTCGTCCGGGGCGGCGAAGCGGTCGACGCGATCATCGGCGGCAGCGACCACATCGCCCGCGGGGTCATCGACACGCTGCGCGACGAGGGCGTCGGGGTGCCCGACGACGTCGCCGTGATCGGGTTCGACAACTGGGACCTCCTGGTGCGCGAGTCACGACCGACCCTCACCAGCGTCGACATGTCGCTCGAACAGCTCGGGCGGGCGGCGGCGCAGCACCTCGTCGACGCGATCGGCGGGGCGCCGTCGCCCGGCGTGGTGGCGGGGCCGGTGCGGCTCGTGGTGCGCGACTCGGCGTGACTCGGCGGTCTGCACCCGACGCGCGCCTCCTGGGCACGCGCACGCCCCCTGCGCACGCACCCGCGGGAGGTTCGGCGGGTTCCCGTCACTCGCGGCGGGTCAGCGCTGACCCGCCACCGATGACGGCGGCCCGCCGCCCCCTCCGTGGCGCGTGACTCGGCGTGACGATCGAGGCCGGCCGCGGCATCGGCGAGCCGGGCG
>NZ_CEEDMT010000005.1:0-137181 GCF_979256015.1 Frigoribacterium sp. AC759
GCCGCCGCCGCCGACTGGGAGCGCAAGGCGCGCGCTGCGAGCGGGAAGGCCGACGAGCTGCGCGCCGGTGGCAACACGGTCGACGCCGACAAGTTCGACGCCCTGGCGAAGGTCGCCCTCGGCAAGCAGCTGTCGGCCGAGAAGGAGGCGAAGGACGCCGAACCGACCATCGCCTCGCAGACGCAGGTCGTCGACAAGCTGAAGACGGGTCTGACGCAGATGCGCGGCAAGCTCGACCAGCTGAGCAGCAAGCGCGACGAGCTGAACGCGCGGGCGAAGTCGGCCGAGGCGCAGTCGCGGGTCGCCGACGCCGTCAAGAGCATCGACCTGATGGACCCGACGAGCGAGATCAGCCGCTTCGAGGACAAGGTGCGTCGCGAGGAGGCGAAGGTGCTCGGCCAGCAGGAGCTCGCGGCCTCCAGTCTCGACGCGCAGTTCGAGGGCCTCGAGGACCTCGACGAGCAGACCGAGATCGAGGCGCGCCTGGCCGCGCTCAAGCTCGGAGCATGACCGTCGGCACCGCGGGTGCGTCGAGCCCCTCGAGCGGGTCACCCCGGTCGGCGCCCGCAGCGTCGTCGGGTCGACTCGTCGGGATCGACGTCGCCCGCGGTGTCGCGGTGCTCGGCATGTTCGCCGCGCACATGTGGCCGCGGGAGCTGCTCGACGAGCGCGTCTTCGACGGCCGCTCCGCGATCCTGTTCGCCACCCTCGCCGGGATCTCGCTCGGTCTCGTCTCCGGCGGGGCCCGCGCGACGCCGCCCGGTCGACGGGCGAGGGTCTCCGCCTCGATCGCCATCCGGGCCGCGCTGCTCATCGTGCTCGGACTCCTGCTGCAGGCCTGGAACGTCTACGTGCTCGTGATCCTCCCCTACTACGGCGTGATGTTCCTCCTGCTGCTGGGCGTCCTCTGGCTGCCTCGGCGCCTCCTCGTCCCCCTCGCCGCGGTCGTCACCGTCGCGGCCCCGTTCGCGGCCACCCTCGTGCCGGTCGGCCCGGTCGGCGACACCACCCTGTCGGGCCTTCCCGGTCTCGCGGCGGACGCCCTGCTCGTGGGGGCCTACCCCGCCCTCGTGTGGCTGCCGTTCCTCATCGCGGGACTCGTCGCCGCCCGCAGCGACCTGGCCCGGCCGAAGACGGCGCGACTGCTGATCATCGTCGGCGTCATCGCCGCCGTCGTCGGCTACGGCGCGCGATTCCTGCCCGGGGCCGCCACCGTCGCGGCTCTCGACCCCGCCGATCACGAGGGCATGCCGGCCGAGATCGTCGGCTCGGGCGGCGTCGCCCTCGCCGTCGTCGGGCTGCTGCTCGTGATCACCGGCGCGGCCCGTCCCGACGGAAGCGCGACCCGCGTCGTCCGTGCGCTCCTCGCTCCGCTCGCCGCGACGGGTGCCCAACCGCTGACCGTCTACACCCTGCATCTGCTCATCACGGCGCCGCTCTTCACCGCGTACCGGTCGACGGGCGGGTCGTACGGGCTCCCCCTCGGCTGGCTCGTCGCGGCCGTGATCGGCACCCTCGTCTACGCGACCCTGTGGCGCCGGTTCGTCGGACGCGGTCCGCTCGAACGTCTGGTGGCTCGGGCGAGCCGGCCCTGGGAGACCCGAGAGGCCGCCCTCGCCCGCTGACCCGCGCCTCCTCGGAGCCCGTCGACGCGGCCTCCACAGCGCGCCGGATCTTCCGCCACGGCGCCCCCAGGCTGTGCCAGACTGACGCGCGTGAGGTTCGTCGTGGTTCCGCAGTGGCAGGGTTCTCCGTCGTCGAGGGCCATGCGGCTCGCCGAGGGCGCCTACGCGGTGCTCGGCGATCTGCCCGCGTCCGCCACGACGCTGGTCGAGGTGCCCGTCGGCGCCGGAGACTCCCTCGGCAGCCCCGTGCACCGGCTCTCATCGGTGCTCACCGTCGCCGACGCACTGCAGCAGGAGCTCGCGACGGCGGACTCGCCCGCGCTCGTCGTCGGCGGCGACTGCGGCATCGAGCTCGGCGCCGTGCGGCATGCGCTCACCCCCTCGACGGCGGTCGTCTGGTTCGACGCCCACCCCGACCTGCACAGCCCCCGCAGCAGCGAGAGCGGCGCCTTCAGCGGGATGGTCCTCCGTGCCCTGGTAGGCGACGTCGCCGACGACCTCCCGACCCTCGACCCGGCCGAGACGCCCCTCGACCCGAGCCGCATCGTGCTCGCCGGCGCCCGCACCTTCGACGACGCCGAAGACCGCTACGTCGAGAGCCGGCGCGTGACGACCATCTCGTCGCTCGACCTGTCGCCCGACGACGTCGTCGCCGCGGTCGCCGAGACCGGCGCCACCGAGGTGTATCTGCACGTCGACCTCGACGTGCTCGACCCGGGCACGCTCGACGGCCTGCTCGCCCCGCAGCCCTTCGGCATCGACCTCGCGACCCTGATCGCCACCATCACGGCCCTGAAGTCGCGCTTCACCCTGGTCGGCGCGGGGCTCTGCTCGTTCGCACCCGTCGACGCGGCCAGCGCATCGGACGACATGGGGACCATCCTCCGCATCGTCGGGGCCCTCTCGCGATGAGCGGCGCCGACGCGACGGGCGGCACCGGCGCCGCCGACCGCCCCCGGGTCAGCGTCGAACGTCGCGGCCACGTGCTCCTCATCGGGCTCGATCGACCCGAGAAGCGCAACGCGGCCGACCTGCGGATGCTGCGCGAGCTCTCGTCGGCCTACGGCCGCCTCGACCGCGATCCCGAGCTGCGCGTCGGTCTCGTCTTCGCCCACGGCGACCATTTCACCGCCGGGCTCGACCTCGGCGACGTCATGCCCGCCGTGACGGACGCCGGGCTGGACATCGTCCCCGAGGGCGGTCTGCACCCGTGGCAGGTCGACGGCAGCTCGCTCACGAAGCCCGTGGTCATGGCCGTGCAGGGCACCTGCCTGACCCTGGGGGTCGAACTGGCGCTGGCGAGCGACATCGTCGTGGCCGACTCGTCGACGCGCTTCGGTCAGATCGAGGTGAGCCGCGCGATCCTGCCCTTCGGCGGCGCCACGACGCGACTCCCCCGCCGGGTCGGCTGGGGCGATGCGATGCGGTATCTGCTGACGGGCGATCTCCTCGACGCCGAGGAGGCGCGGCGCATCGGGCTCGTCCAGGAGGTCGTCCCCGAGGGGGCCGCCTTCGATCGGGCCCTCGCCCTGGCCGAGCGGATCGCCTCGCAGGCGCCGCTCGCGGTGCAGGCGACTCTGGCGAACGCGCGACTCGCGCTGCGCGAGGGCGAGGCCGCGGCCGAGGCGCGCCTGCAACCCGAACTGGTGCGGCTGCTGACCAGCGACGACGCCCGCGAGGGGCTCGCCGCGTTCACGGAGCGCCGCGAGGCGCGCTTCTCCGGCTCCTGACCGGTGCGGAACGCGTGCACGACCGACGTGCACGACCGGCGGGCCGGGCGCACGACGAAGCCCGCCCCCGAGGGGAGCGGGCTCCGGGCGTGATGACGCGTCTTACTTGAAGACGTCTTTCACGTCTTCGCCGGTCTTCTTGGCACTCGCGGCGGTCTGGTCCTTCTGACCCTCGGCCTTGAGGCTGTCGTCGCCCTTGTGGTCGCCGACCGCCTCCTTCGCCTTGCCCGCGATGTCCTGAGCGGCGTTCTTGATCTTGTCGTCGAGTCCCATGAAGACCTCCTCTGCTTGGCGCGTCAGCGCGTGGTCATTGCACGGTATCGAGCACCCCGTCCACATCGACCGAACGCACATCCCGCGTTCAGGATCGCCGCGCGGAACGGCCAGGGCACGGCCGGACGGATGCTCGGGGGCGAGGACTACGGTCAGGGCATGACGACATATGACCTCATCGTGATCGGCGCCGGCGCAGTCGGCGAGAACGTGGCGGACTACGCCAAGCGCAAGGGGCTGACGGTGGCCCTCGTCGAAGGGGAGCTCGTCGGCGGCGAGTGCTCCTACTGGGCGTGCATGCCGTCGAAGGCGCTGCTGCGCTCCACCGCCGTCGTGCGTGCGGCCCGGGCCGTCGACGGGGCGGCCCAGGCCGTGACCGGCGACGTCGACGTCGCCGCCGTCCTCCGCCGTCGCGACTCCTTCACGAGCGGCTGGGACGACTCGGGCCAGGCGGACTGGGTGTCGGGGGCCGGAATCGATCTCATCCGCGGTCACGCGACCATCACCGGTGTCAAGGAGGTCACGGTCGACGGCGTCGTCCACACCGCGACCCACGCCGTCGTCGCCGCCACCGGCTCGACCGCCCTGCTGCCCGACATCCCGGGCCTCGCCGGGGCCCGCCCGTGGACGAGCCGCGAGGCGACCAGCGCGAAGAGCATCCCGCAGAGCCTCGTCGTGATCGGCGGCGGCGTCGTGGCGACCGAGATGGCCACGGCCTACCAGGGGCTCGGCGCGACCGTCTCGCTCATCGCCCGCAGCGGCCTGCTCGGCGGCCAGGAGCCCTTCGCCGGCGAGCTCGTGGGCGACGGTCTGCGCGAGCTCGGAGTCGACCTCCGCCTGGGGGTCTCGCCGACGTCGGTCGTCCGCACCGAGCACGACACCGTCGAGGTCACCCTCGACGACGGGAGCACCATCGTCGCCGACGAGGTGCTCGTCGCGACCGGGCGCGTGCCCCGCACCTCGGACCTCGGTCTCGAGAACGTCGGCATCGAGCCGGGCGACTGGCTGCAGGTCGACGACACCCTCCTGGTGCACGGCACCGACTGGCTGTACGGGGTCGGCGACGTCAACCACCGCGCGCTCCTCACCCACCAGGGCAAGTACCAGGCCCGTGCGGCCGGAGAGGTCATCGCCGCCCGCGCGCAGGGCACCGAGCTCTCCACCACGCCGTGGGGCACCCACGTCGCGACGGCCGACGACGCCGCCGTGCCGCAGGTCACCTTCACCGACCCCGAGGTCGCCAGCGTGGGCCTGACCGCCGAGGCCGCAGGCCGGCGCGGGCTCGACGTCCGCGTCGTCGACTACGACCTCGCCTCGGTCGCCGGTTCCGCCCTGCACTCCGACTCGTACAAGGGCCGGGCCCGGCTCGTCGTCGACGAGAGCCGCAAGGTGGTCGTCGGCGCCACGTTCGTCGGCCCGGACGTCAGCGATCTGCTGCACGCCGCGACGATCGCGGTCGTCGGCGAGGTGCCGATCGACCGCCTGTGGCACGCCGTGCCGTCGTACCCGACCGTGAGCGAGGTGTGGCTCCGGCTGCTCGACGTCTACGGGCGTCCGTGACGGGCATCCTGCTCGACTCCCCCGTGTCGCGGCTGGGCTGCTCGTTCGCGACCCTGGTGGGGCTCGCCGTCGGCGTGCCCCTCAGCACGGGTCGCATCCGGGTGGTCGGCGACCTGATCGTCTGCCGGGGCCTGCCCCGGTGGGCCTTCCGTCGCGGCGGCACCTGCGTCGGCCGGGTCTACCTGACCCGGCACAACGACGGCCCGCGGGTGCTCCGCCACGAGGCCGTGCACGTCACGCAGTGGCGTCGATACGGCATGCTGATGCCACTGATGTACTTCCTGGCCGGCAGCGACCCGCTGACGAACAGGTTCGAGATCGAGGCCGGCCTCGAGGAAGGCGGTTACCGATGACCCGCACCGTGATCATCACCGGAGCGAGCAGCGGTCTGGGCCGCGAGGCCGCGAAGGCCCTGGCGAAGGGCGGCGCGGATCTCGCGATCGTCGGTCGCAACCCCGAGCGCACGCGCGCCGTCGCCGACGAGGTGGGCGGCACGGCCTTCGTGGCCGACTTCGACCGACTGGCCGACGTCCGCTCGCTGTCGGAGCGCCTCCTCGAGAGGTACCCTCGCATCGACGTGCTCGCCAACAACGCCGGCGGCCTCGTCAACCCGCGGGGTCTGACGGCCGACGGGCACGAGCGGATCCTCCAGTCGAACCACCTCGCGCCGTTCCTGCTGACCCGCCTGCTGCTGCCCCGACTCATCGAGAGTCAGGCCAGGGTGATCTCGACGGCGAGCGTCGCGAACCTGTTCGGTCGTGTCCGCCTCGACGACCTGGACTGGGCGAAGCGCCCGTGGCTCGGCGGCTGGCGGCAGTACGGCACGAGCAAGATCGAGACGATCCTGTTCATCCGCGAGCTGGCGAAGCGCACCGGTCTCGAGGCGTTCTCGTTCCACCCCGGCATCGTCAAGACCAACTTCGGCGCGGACTCGCCGATGTGGCGGATGGCCAACGTGCTGACGAACGGTCACTACGGCATCTCGGCCGCGGCCGGCGCGCTGCCCCTGATCCAGCTGGCGGGCCCCAGCACGGTCGGCGTGCCGAGCGGCACCTACTTCGACCAGCTCAAGCCGAACGGGCTGGTCGTGCCCCAGGCGAAGGACGACTCGCTCGCCGCCGCCCTGTGGGACCGCAGCTCGGAGATCGTCGGACTGCCGTCGGCGGTCTGAGGAGCGGTCAGAGTTCGGCTCGGCCGAGTCGCCAGTAGCCCATGAAGGCGACCTGGCGCCGGTCGATGCCGACCTCGGCGACGAGGAACCGGCGGAGGGTCTTGATGGCCGCGGCCTCGCCCGCGAGCCAGGCGTAGAGCTCGCCTTCGAGGGCCTGCCCGGGGAGCGCCGCGCCCTGAGGGACATCCCACAGGATGTCGTGGTCGACGTCGACCTCGTCGACCTCGACCCCGTGGTGCCAGGCGGCGACGTAGCGCTTCGTCCAGCCGCGGACGGCGTCGATCAGCAGGGCGCCGTGCTCGGCACCCGACGTCGATCGGGGCAGCCAGTGGACGCTCACCCCGGCCGGGGCCACGAGCGTGAGGGCGTCGTCGGCGGTCGGCACCTCGAGGAACACGCAGCCGCGTGCGTCGGAGGGGAGACTCTCGACGATGGACGACACCGCCGGGACGGCCGTCTCGTCGCCGGCGATCAGGACCGAGGAGGCGCCCCGCGGGTTCCACTCGACCCCGCTGCCCGTCACGCCGCTGGTGGCGTCGGGCCCCACGAGCATCGCATCGTCGCCGACCGAGACCTCGGCCAGCCAGGCGGCTGCGGGGCCGCCGTCGGCGTGCACGACGAAGTCGACGTCGACCTCGCCCAGCGCAGGGCGGACGGCGCGGGCCGTGTACGTGCGGAACGGGTTGCGCTCGTGGTCGGGCAGCGCCCGCCACCCGCCCCACCAGTCACCCGACGGGAAGGTGTCGAACCCGGTCGCCTCGAGCGGGAGGACGACCTTGATGCGCTGATCGAGACCGTCGGCGCCGAAGTCGACGAGATCGGGCCCGGCGAAGGTCAGCCGGACGAACGACGGCGAGAGCCGGACCCGACGCACGATGCGAGCCCGGTAGGGACGGTGCGCCGGTTTGGAGGCGGCCTCGGGTTCGACGACATCGCCTTCGACGGTCACGGGCGAAGCGTCGAGCGAAGAAGTAAGCACACCCTAAGTATGGCATGCCTTACCTGAGCGGCGACAGGCCCACCGGGAGGAGATCAGAGCGCGACGGCCCCGTCGACCGCGTGGAACACGCGGTGCAGATCGTGGCGCAGGTCGTAGGCGAACGACGGAGGCCCGGCGATCCAGATCACGTGCTCGCCCCCGACGAGCGACTCGGTGTCGACGTACATCTCGGCGAGCCAGGCCCGGACGGCGCGTTCGAGCGCCTCGCCGCGGTCGCACGACCGGCCGGAGCCGGGCGCACCCGACCGGCGATCACGGGCGAGCCAGGTGACGGACACCCGGCCCGGCGAGGCGAGCGGCACGATCTGGCTGCTGTCGTCGACCTCGACGAAGACCTGCCCCCTGGCGCAGAGCGGCAGGGCCGCCAGCATGCCGCGGAGGTGGTCGATCGAGGTGGCGTCGCCGGCGAACAGCACACGCGTGGCGTCGTGCTGCAGGGGCGGGTCGCTGTATTCGAGGAACATGTCGGAATCAGTATAGGTAAGCCTCACCTATCTCGCGACGCGTCCACCTGATTCACACCCTGGTGGTAGGTTCTGACGCGTCCGCGAGTCCGTCAGCGACCCGCGGCGAGGGGCCGCGCCGTGTCCGACAGCACCACGGTGGCGGATCGTGACGACCGTTCCGCCAGCGACCGGAGATCCCCCGCAGCAGAGCCGAGACCACCTCGGCATCCTTCGCCGGGGCATCGACGCCCCGGCCCTCCCCCGGAAGGCCCCTCCGCGTGCGCACCCTGCCCCTCCTCGCCGCCGTCACCGCTCTCGTGCTCGTCACCGCCGGCTGCTCGTCGTCCACCGACTCCGACCGGTCGGGCGCACCCGATCCGGACGCCACGGTGACCGTCGGTCTCGTCCTCGAGCCGACCGACCTCGACATCCGGCGGACCGCGGGCATCGCCCTCGACCAGGTGCTGATCGACAACGTCTACCAGGGTCTCGTCGGCCGCACGCAGGACAACGAGATCGTCGACGTCCTCGCCTCCTCGCACGAGGTGAGCGACGACGGACTGACCTACACCTTCACCCTCGCCGAGGGAGTGACCTTCCACGACGGGGCCGCGCTCACCGCGGACGACGTCGTCTGGTCGCTGCAGCAGGTCGCCGACGACGACACCCTCGCGAACCACGGCGACCTGGACGCCGTCGAATCGATCGCCTCCCCCGACCCCTCGACGATCGTCCTCACGCTGTCGCGCCCCGACTCGGCGCTCCTGTTCTCCCTCACCGGTCGTGCCGGTCTCGTGCTCGAGCAGGCCGCCGACAACGACCTGTCGACGACGGCGAACGGGACGGGCCCGTTCACGCTCGAGAGCTGGACCCAGGGCGACAACCTCCGTCTCAGCCGCAACGACGACTACTGGGGCACGCCCGCCGGGGTGGGCGGCGTCGACTTCCGGTACATCCCCGACCCCTCCGCCCGGATCAACGCCTCGATCTCGGGTGAGATCGACGTGCAGACCGCGGTGGACGCCACCCTCCGCAGCCAGCTCGACGGGATCGACGGCCTCACGGTCGACGAGGGGAAGACGACGGACAAGTACACGCTCGCCTTCAACAACGCCGTCGAGCCGTTCACCGACCCCCGCGTGCGCAAGGCCATCCGACTCGCGGTCGACAACGACGCGCTGATCGCGGCGACCGGCGGGTCGGCGGTCGACCAGGGCGGACCGATCCCCGAGCTCGACCCCGGGTACCGCGACCTGACGGACGTCGACGCGTACGACCCCGACGCCGCCCGCGCCCTGCTCGACGAGGCCGGGCGGTCCGACCTCGATCTGACCCTCGAGTACGCGAACGTCTACCCCGCCGCCATCGGCGATGTCCTGACCACCCAGCTGAAGGCCGTCGGCATCACGCTGACGGTCGACCAGGTCGACTTCTCGACCTGGCTGACCGACGTCTTCGTCGCCCCGTCCGACGGCTCGCCCCGTGACTTCCAGCTGAGCATGGTCAACCACGCCGAGACCCACGACTTCGGCAACTGGGCCGACCCCGACTACTACTTCGGCTACGACTCCCCCGCCGTCCAGGAGCTCTACGCGGCCTCTCTGGCCGCGACCGACCCGGCCGACGCCGACGCCGCCCTCGCCGAGGCCGCCGAGATCGTCTCCGCCGACGCACCCGCCGAGTGGCTGTACACGTCGACGACCCTCACCGCCGTGCGCGACGGCGTCACCGGGTTCCCGACCTCGTCGACGACCACCCGTCTCGACCTGTCCGACCTGGCCGCGACGGAGTGATCCGATTCACGGCGGGTCGACTGGTCCTCTTCGCGCTGGGGCTGGTCGTCGCGAGCGTCCTGATCTTCGCCACCCTGCGCCTCCTGCCGGGTGACGTGGCCCAGGTCATCGCCGGGACGACCGGCTCGCCCGCCCAGGTCGCCGCGCTCCGCACCGAGCTCGGCCTCGACCGGTCGATCGTCTCTCAGTACCTGGACTGGGCCGGCGGGCTGCTGCGACTCGACCTCGGCCGATCGCTCGTGACGGGCACCCCGGTCGGCGACGAGATCGCCGACAAGCTGGCCGTCACGCTGCCGCTCGCCGGCTTGTCGCTCGTGATCGGCCTGCTGATCGGGGTGCCCCTCGGTGTGCTCGCCGCGCTCCGTCGGCGTCGCCCGCTCGGCACCGCCGTGTCGGTCGGCGCCCAGGTGCTGGCCGCCGTGCCGGCGGTCTGGGCGGGCATGCTCCTGATCGCGCTGGTCGCCGTCACCCTGCGCTGGCTGCCCACGCAGGGGTTCCCGATCGACGGGTGGTCGGACCCCGCGGCGGCTCTGCGATCACTCGTGCTGCCCGCCGTGACCATCGGCCTCGTCGAGGGCGCCGTGCTGCTGCGCTTCACCCGGTCCGCCGCGCTCGGGGCGCTCGACGCCGACTACGTCCGCGCCGCCGCGGCCAAGGGCATGACCCGCGACCGGGCCCTCGTGCGCCACGGACTGCCTAACGTCATGCTGAGCGTCGTGAGCGTGCTCGGCATCCAGGTGGCCGGCCTCGTGGTCGGCGCCGTGCTCGTCGAGCAGCTCTTCAGCCTGCCCGGCGTCGGTCGCATGCTCGTCGCCGACGTCGGCCGCCGCGATCTGACCAAGGTGCAGGGCGAGCTGATGACCCTGACCGCGATCGTCCTCGCCGTCGGCTTCGTCGTCGACGTCGTGCACCGCAGCGTCGACCCCCGATCACGGGAGCGCGGCGAATGAGGCGCGGGTCGTGGCTGCGCGCCGTGGTCGGCTCGCCGACGGGCGCGTTCGGCGTCGGCTGGCTCGCGCTCGTCGCGATCGCGGCGGTCGCGAGTCCGTTCTGGACCCCGCTCGATCCGTTCGCGACCGACCCGTACGCGGCCTGGGCTCCGCCCTCGACCGAGCACCTGTTCGGCACGGACTCCGTCGGTCGCGACGTCTTCAGCTACGTCGCCCGCGCGTCGACGACGACCGCGCTCGTCGCCCTGGCCTCCGGCGCGACCGCCCTCGTCGTCGGGGTGCTCCTCGCCGTGCTCGGCTCGCTGACCCCGCGGTGGGCGAGGGACTCCGTCGCGGTGCTGATCGACGTGCTCGTCGCGTTCCCCACCATCCTCATCGCGATGGCCCTCGCGGCGGCCTTCGGCGGATCGCTCGGCGTCGTGGTCATCGCCGCGGGCACGGGCTACGGCGTGAACATCGCCCGCGTCTCGCGCGCCGAGATCCGACGCGTGGGGCGGGAGGACTACGTGCTCGCCGCCCGAGCCGCGGGCGTCGGCGCCCTGGGCGTCGTCACCCGGCACGTGCTGCCGAACGTCGCCCCGCTCTTCGCCGTGCAGCTCTCGCTCGCCATGGCGACCTCGATCCTGGCCGAGGCGGGGCTGTCGTTCCTCGGCTACGGCGCGTCCGCCGAGACCGCGTCGTGGGGGCGCCTCCTGAGCGATCTGCAGAAGTTCATCGGGGTGCACCCGTGGAGCATCGTCTGGCCGGGCGCCGCGATCACCCTGACCGTGCTCGCCTTCAACCTGCTCGGCGACGCCGTCCGCGACGCCGCCGACCCGCGCCTCCGTCCGCGTGCGGCGACGCCCGCCGACCGACCGGGGGTCGTCTCGTGAGCCTCTCCATCGACGACCTGCACGTCGACCTCGGCGGCCGACCCGTGATCGAGGGCGTGTCGCTGTCGATCGGCGACGGCGAGCGCCTCGGCCTGATCGGCGAGTCCGGCTCGGGCAAGTCGATGACCCTGCTCGCCGTGCTCGGGCTGCTGCCCGACGCCGCGACCGTCCGCGGCAGCATCCGACTCGACGACCGCGAGCTGGTCGGCCTGTCCGACCGGGACCACGCGCCGTTGCGGGGCGCGGAGATCGGCGTCGTGTTCCAGGATCCGCGCACCTCGCTCGACCCGATCCGGACCATCGGCAGCCAGATCGCCGAGCCGCTCCGTCTGCACGAGGGCATCGGGCGCCGCGAGGCCCGCGCCCGGGCGATCGAGGCCGCGGCCGAGGTGGGTCTGCCCGACCCGGCCGGCATCGTCGACCGCTACCCGCACCAGCTGTCGGGGGGTCAGCGCCAGCGCGTCGTGATCGCGACGGCCCTGATCGCCCGCCCGCGCCTCCTGCTGGCCGACGAGCCGACCACGGCGCTCGACGTCTCGACGCAGGCCGAGGTGCTCGACCTGTTCCGCCGCCTCGTCGACGAACGCGGCACCTCGCTGCTGTTCGTCACCCACGATCTGGCCGTGCTGCGCCGTGTCGTCGACCACGCGGCGGTGCTGTCGGCCGGCCGCCTCGTCGAGCAGGGCCCCGTGCGCGAGCTGCTGACCCGGCCCGCCCACCCCGTGACCCGCGGGCTCGTGGCGGCGACTGAGGCGACCACCTGGAGGACGACGTGACCGTCGACGACCCGACCCGCGCCTCCTCGGCTCCGCTGCTGACCGGTCGCGGTCTGACCCGGACCTACCGGCTGCCGCGGCCCTCGCCGTTCCAGCCGGGCGCCGTGCGGCACGCCCTGATCGACGCCGACCTCGACGTCGCCGCCGGCGAGAGCGTGGCGCTGATCGGCGAGTCGGGCAGCGGCAAGAGCACGCTCGTCAAGCTGCTGCTCGCGCTCGACGCGCCCACCGCGGGGTCCGTCACGTTCGACGGGCGCCCGGTGCGACCGGTTCGGGCGGCGGCGCTCCGCTGGTTCCGCCGCGACACGGGCGTCGTGCTGCAGGACCCGTACAGCTCGCTCGACCCCCGCATGCGGATCCGCGACACGGTGGCCGAGCCGCTGCGGGCGCTGTCGATCGACGGCGACCACCGGGCGCTGGTCGACGAGATGCTCGGACGGGTCGGACTCACCCGTGAGCACGGCGACGGCTACCCGCACGAGCTGAGCGGAGGGCAGCGGCAGCGCGTCGCGGTGGCCAGGGCCGTGGTGCACCGCCCCCGGCTGCTCGTCGGCGACGAGCCGATGAGCGCCCTCGACGTCACCGTGCGGGCGCAGATCCTCGCCCTGCTGCGCGAGCTCCGCGACGACCTCGGGCTCTCGCTGCTCACCGTGTCGCACGACATCGGACTGGTGCAGCACCTCGCGGACCGGGTCGCCGTGCTGCACGACGGGCGCATCGTCGAGCAGGGGGCGGTCGACGACGTGCTGCGGAACCCGCGGCACGACTACACGCGCGGCCTCATGGCGTCGGTGCCGACGCTCGACTGAGCGGCGCCGCTCACCACTCGGGCGGGTGCCGACGCTGCCACCGCAGACGCCGTTCGAGCTGCGCACCGAGGGCGAACAGGACGTCCTCGCGACCCGGACGGCCGATCAGCTGCACACCCGCCGGCTGCCCGTCGATCTCGCCCACGGGCAGGGTGATGGCCGGCAGCCCCGCGACGTTGACGAACGACGTGAACGGCGAGTAGAGGCACTGCTGCTCGAAGTTGCGCTCGGCGTCGACGTCGTCGTACCAGCCGATCGGGCGCGGCAGCAGGGCGAGCGTCGGCGTCAGCACGGCGTCGTACGGCGCGAAGCTCTCGATCACCGTGCGCTCGAAGGCGGTCAGCCCGACGAGGGTCGCGGCCAGCTCGCGGGCGGTCACCCGCCGCCCCTGCTCGACCAGCCAGCGGGTGATCGGCTCGAGCCTCGCCAGCTCGGCCTCGGTCTCGGCGGGGATGCCCGCGGCCCCGGCCTGCCACAGGGTGCGGAACAGCGTCGGGTAGTCCGAGCCCGGCATCGTGGTCTCGTCGACGCCGTGCCCGAGGTCGGCGAGCAGATCGGCCGTGTGCCGGACGACGCCGAGGAGGCGCGGGTCGACCCAGACGTCGAACGCGTCGTCCCACGGGCTGGTCGTCATCACCGCCACCTGGAAGCGTCCCTCGCCGCGCAGCGCCGTGCCGAGGTAGGCCCCGTCGGGCGACGTCGGAGCGTGCAGCGCCTGCCCGTGCCGCGGCGGGCGGCCGTCGGGCGAGACCATGGCGTCGAGCAGCATGGCGGCGTCGGCGACCGTCCGGGCGAGAGGCCCGCCGACGGCCAGTCCGCCGAGACTGGACAGCCCCGACTGCGACGGCACGCGGCCCCGCGAGGGCTTGAGACCGACGAGACCGGTCGCCGCCGCCGGGATGCGGATGCTGCCGCCGCCGTCGGACCCCGGGGCGAAGGGCAGCAGACCCGCCGCGACGGCCGCCGCGGCCCCGCCGCTCGAACCGCCCGCGCCGGTCTCGGGCCGCCAGGGGTTGCGGGTCGGGGGCCCGATCAGCGTCTCGGTGTAGGCCGTGAGCCCGTACTCGGGGGTGGCCGTCTTGCCGAGGCTGATGCCGCCCGCCTCGTCGAGCACGTCGACGATCTCCGACGACGTCGACGGCACCCTGCCGTCGGCCAGGCGCGAGCCCGACCGGGTGGGCACCCCGGCCCGGTCGGTGAGGTCCTTGTCGGCGGACGGGAGTCCCCAGAGCGGCGCGGCCGTCGGCCCCTCCCGGGTCAGCCGGTCGGCGCGGGCACGGGCGGCGTCGGCCGTGACCGTCGTGAAGGCGCCGATGCCGGGGCGGCCGCCGCCTGCGGGCTCACCGGTGCCGCCGCCGTCGAGGCGCTCGATCCGCTCGAGGTAGTGGTCGGTCAGCTCGCGGGGCGTGACCCTGCCGTGCCGCAGCTGGTTCCACTGCTCGTGGGCGGTGAGGTCGTGGAGTTCGGGCATCCGTCGAGCCTAGGCCTGGCCGCGCCTCCTCGACTCCCCCGGTCGGCCCGCCCGAGCTCGTGCCGGGCCGAGCTCGTGCCGGGCAGCGCCCGTGCCCGTGCTCAGCGCCCGAGTCGACCGCGTCGCTTCTTCAGCGACTTCTGCATCGTGATGGTGCCGAGCCACCGCCCGAACTTGAAGCCGACCCGGCCCATGCGCCCGACCTCGACGAAGCCGAGCCGGGCGTGCAGGGCCACCGACGCCTCGGCGTTCTTGTCGGCGATCACGGCGACCATCTCGCGGATCCCGGCGTCGCGGCACGCCTCGACGAGCGCCTCGAGCAGCCCCGCACCGAGCCCCTTGCCCGTCGACGCGGCCCGCAGGTAGATCGAGGTCTCGACGGTGTAGCGGTAGGCGGCCTTGCCGCCCCAGGGCGAGGCCAGCGCGTAGCCGAGCACCTCGCCGCTCGGGTTGACCGCCACGAGGAACGGCATGCCGAGCGACGTGACGAACGAGAACTTGCGCCGCCACTCGGCCAGCGTCATGGCGTCCTCGTCGAAGGTGACCGACGAGTTCGCGACGTAGTGGTTGTAGATCTCGCGCACGTAGGGCAGATCGGCGGGGGCGGCGGCACGCACCTCGAACCGGAACGCGGGCTCGACGGGCGCCGGTGACTGAAGGGCGCGGGGCAGGCGACGACGGGGCTGGTATTCCTCTTCGAGCACGGTGCCACTCTGCCATGCGGGCGGCCGCTCTTTCGCCTGCGCAGGCGGGCGAGTGCGACCCCGACGGGCGAGTCTTCACGCCCGCATGCGCCGGAGACGCCCGCTCCGCCCGCGGCTACGCCCGGCACTCAGGAGGAGCGGCGCGGCTCAGGAGGAGCGGCGCACCTCAGGAGGCGCGGCGCACCTCAGGAGGCGCGGCGCACCTCAGGAGGCGCGGCGCAGCCCAGGCGGACGCTCGTATGCCTGCGCAGACGGGCCAGTGCGACGCCGAAGGGCGAGTCTCCACGCCCGCCCATGACGAACACGCCCGCCCGGGCCGCGGCTACGCCGCCCGGCACCCCAGGAGGAGCGGCGCGGCGCAGCCCAGGCGGACGCTCCTACACCTGCGCAGACGGGCCAGTGCGACGCCGACGGGCGAGTCTCCACGCCCGCATTCGCCGGAGACGCCCGCTCAGCCCAGGGCCGGGGTGCCTGAAGCCCAGGAGGCGCGGCGCCGCTCAGGCGGGCGGCAGCGCCCAGTCGACGGGGTCGCCGCCCTGCTCGACCAGCGACGCGTTCGCCCGGCTGAACGGCTTCGAGCCGAAGAACCCCCGTGAGGCGGAGAGTGGGCTCGGGTGCGCCGACTCGATGGTCGGGACGTCGCCGAGCATCGGCTTCAGGGCCGCGGCGTCGCGCCCCCAGAGGATGGCGACGAGAGGGCCGCCCCGGGCCGCGAGGGCCTCGATCGCCCGCTGCGTGACCGGCTCCCAGCCCTTGCCGCGATGAGACGCGGTCTCGCCGGGGCGGACGGTCAGCACGCGGTTGAGCAGCATCACGCCGTTCTCGGACCACGACGTGAGGTCGCCGTGCGCGACCGGCGGCACGCCGAGGTCGTCGTGCAGCTCGCGGTAGATGTTCGCCAGGCTCCGCGGGATGGGGCGGACCCGGGGGTCGACCGAGAACGAGAGCCCGACGGGGTGCCCCGGCGTCGGGTACGGGTCCTGACCGACGATGAGCACGCGCACGCTCTCGAGCGGCGCCCGGAACGCCCGGAGCACGTGCTCGCCCGCGGGCAGGTAGCCGCGACCGGCGCGGACCTCGGCACGGAGGTACTCGCCCATGTCGGCGATGCGGTCGGCGACCGGCTCGAGCGCCTCCGCCCAGCCGGCGTCGATCTGCTCGGCGAGGGGCCGGCGCGCGGCCGACTCGGGCGAGGCGGGCGAGGCGGGCGACTCGGACGAGGCGGGCGACTCGGCCGAGGCCGCCGACTCGGGCGACGCGCCACCGGGGGCGTAGGTCACGCCGGGCCCAGGGTGCCGACCGAGACGCCGACGATCTCGCCGCCCTCGTCGACCTGCGGCTCGACCCGCCACACGCTGCCCGTGCCGAGCACCGTCAGGGCCCCGTCGCCGACGACGAGCGCGGTGTTCTCGTCGATCGCGACGCCGCCCGAGACCAGCCCGGCCTCGGTCGCGGCGATCAGCCGGGTGAGGGTGCCCCACTGGGCGGCGTGCACGTCGACGGCGATGTCGACGAGACCGAGGCCGCCGCTCAGGGTGACCTCGTCGAGGTCCTCCGCCGCGTCTTCGGGGCAGACCGGCACGTCGCCGATCAGCCAGCCGCCGAGCAGCGCCCGGTCGGCGGCGATCATCGCGCCGGCCGAGAAGCCGAGGTACGGCAGCCCGTCCGCCACCAGGAGGCGCACCTGGTCGACGAGCGGGATCACGGCCTCGAGGTACGCGGGGGTGAGCCCGCCGGCGACGATCAGGCCGTCGACGTCGCTCAGCACCCGGGTGTCGAACGACTCGCCGGCCTCGATCACGCTCGTCACGACCTCGCAGCGCCCCTGAGACGCGATCATCGCGGGGTAGCCGGTGCGGAACTCGGCCGAGGGCGAGTCGTCGGCGACGACGACGAGCAGGGCGATGCGCGGCACGGCGCGCCCGACGGCGCCGCCGCGGACGGCCGCCTCGGCGACGAAGAGGTCGTAGAGCTCGGGCGAGTCGGGCGACCAGCCGCCGCCCACCAGGTGGATGCTCACGCCTCGACCACCGTGCCGCTGTCGCGGGTGACCGGCGGGAGGGCGCTCCACGGGAAGGTGATCCAGCGGGACGTGCGCTTCCAGACGAAGTCCGGTTCGAGCAGGGTGCGCGGCTTGCTGTAGAGGCAGACGGTGCGGACGTCGGCGGCGACGGCGGCGAGGAGGTCGCGGACGAGCACGAGCGTGCGACCCGAGTCGGAGACGTCGTCGACGATCAGCACGCGCTTGCCCTCGAGCGACGGGGCGTCGAGGGTCGGGGGCAGCAGCACGGGCTCGGGCAGGCGCTCGTCGATGCCCGTGTAGAACTCGACGTTGATCGAGCCGCACATCTTCGTGTCGAGGGCGTACGAGATGGCGCCGGCCAGCACCAGCCCGCCGCGGGCCACGGCCACGATCACGTCGGGGGTGAAGTCGGCCGCGACCACGTCGCTCGCCAGATGCCGCGCCGCCTCGCCGAATTCGAGCCAGCCGAGCACCTCGCGCTCGGGGGCGCCCGTCGACCCGCCCGCCGTGTCACCCGTCGCCGGCGGCGCCTCGGGTGGTGCTGCGGCGGTGTCGGTCGAGTCGTCGGGTGAGGAAACCATGCCAGCAACCGTAGTGCGCCCGCGCGCGGACCGCGAAGACCGCCGGGTCAGGGCCCGACCCAGCGACCCCCGGGAGGCGCGAAGACGGTGTCGACGCCGTCCGACCAGAGCAGCGAGTCGGGCTCCCGATCGGCGACCCCGGGCAGACCGGAGTCGGCGACCAGCTCGTCGTCGAGGTCGACCAGCTCGGCCCGCCGCAGCGGCCACGCGCCGTGCTCGTTCGGCCAGAACCGGGTCGTCCCGCCCCGCTCGACGTGCATGCCCCAGCGCGCCGTGAGGAAGTCGGCCAGGGGGTCGCCGACGACGACCTCGTCGGTCGGACGGACGTGGAGGCGCGTGGCCGGTCGCGGGCCGGGTCCGTGCCTGCGCGAGGCGTACTCGACGACTCCCCCGCGCCTCCTGCGGGTCATCGAGGCCCAGCGGTACGGCAGCCCCAGGCCCGCGTTCGCGGCGAGCACCGGCAGCAGGCGCTCCGCCTCGAGCGTGCGGAAGACGACACCGCGCCGCCCCTGCTCGTCGACCGAGTAGAGCCGCACGTTGGTCTCGAGGAACGTCCCCAGCACCGGCACCGGCGGAAAGGGCCCGAAGGCGCTCCGCGACAGCTCGAACGGGATCAGACCGACCCAGGTCGACCCGTCGAAGACGTCGGGCCGCGTGCCGTGCGGCAGCAGCGGGGCGACCCGGTCGGGCTCGACCCTCCAGTGCGCGAAGGCGAGCCCGCCCCAGTGCTGCCGGATGAACGGCCGACGGGAGAGCTCGGGGGCGACGTCGGAGACGGGATCGGGGTCGCGGGCGGTCATCGCCTCACCCTACGTGCGGAGGGCCGCGTGGGTAGGGTCGGAGGGGACCCGAGAGGATCCGTCACCGGTGCTCCCCGACCTGCCAGGCCTTCCCGTCCGCCGAGCGGACCCGACCCCGCTCGAGCGCGCCGTCGACGACGGGTTCCTGATCGTCCGCGCCGCCGCGGTCGTGGCCGTCGCGAACACCGTCATCGTCAGGGCGCTGCAGGAGCATCTGCCGTTCGACGACGACGTCGCGACGACGGCGGCCCGCGACGAGCTGGCGCGGCTCGAGGCCGAGCAGCGAGAGGGCGTCGCGCGGCTGAAGACGCTCCGACGGCGGACGCACCGGTCGTACGGCCGGTCACGGCACCAGTTCGACTACCGGGTCGACGACATCGACGCGCTGCGCCTCCGCGAGGCCACCCACAAGGAGCTGGCGGCGCGCATCGCCGAGAGCGCCGCCGACGACGACTTCGTGGCGTCGCTCGTGGCGGCCGCGAGGGCCCGGGCCTGGGACGACGTCGGCAGCACGGTCGTCGACCGCCTCGGCTGGGCCGCCTCGCCTCTGCCCGACTACGACGAGGGGCGCGACGAGCGCATCCGCACGCTCGTCGACGAGGACATCGCCGCGCTGCTCCGCCCCGAGGGCGACTAGCGGGAGACGACCCCGTCGAGCAGACCCACCGGGTCGTCGACGAACGCCTGCACCGCGCGGCGCACGGCGTCGCGGTCGAACGAGGTGTCGTTGTACGACACCGCCACGTGCAGCCGTCCGTCGAGCACGACGAGCTGCACGGCGACCGTCTCGGGCGCGATGGGGTGCACGGCCGACGCGGTGTCGACGACCCGCCCGTCACGCACCCACGGGAGGGACTGCAGCGAGCGGTTGACCCCGAGGTTGCTCACGACGACCCTGGCCCTCGCCCTGGCCGGTGTGGCTCCGGGCGCACGGCGACGCGCCGGGCGCAGCGCCTCCTTGACGGCACCGGCCATCAGCGCGGCGAGAGGCCGCCCCGACGCCGCTGTCTGCGCCAGGCTCTGGTCGACCGCGACGAGATCGTCGCCGCCCGTCACGGGGATCCCCGTGACGAAGCTGCCCGTGGCCTCGACCCCGGTGGGCAGGTACCCGCGGACGTCGTAGACCATCTCGCTGTCCGGCCCGAGACGCAGCCCCTCGGCGGCGAGGGCGGCCCGCAGCGCGACGATGACGCCCGCGCCGAAGGCCACCGGCTCGTCGCGCCGACGCAGCCAGGCGTGCAGCCCCTTGAACGTCTCGCGGGTCCCGTTCGCCACGACGACGGCGGTCGAGCCGGTCCAGCCGATCAGCGGGCGTTCGACGGGCACCCGCTGCGGCACGACGGGGGTCTCGACGCGGCGCACCCGCAGGAGCGTCGCGACGCGGGCGGGGTGCTTGGCGAAGGTCTCGACGAACGCCGACCAGAGCGGTCTCCGGGCGTTCTCGGCCGTCAGCCACGCCGGGATGTCCCCACCCGTCGCGACCTCGATCAGGGCGAGGGGCAGGCGGGTCGTGAAGCGCGCGTCGACGACGCCGTGGTCGAGGATCATCAGGAGGCGGTCGCCGGCCAGCAGGATGCGCACGGGCGGCCCGGGCTCGAGCCGGCCGATCAGCCGCTCGAGCGCGTCGCCCGCGTCTCCGCTCGCGAACTCGGGCGCTTCGACGACCATCAGGTCGCATCGTTCACGGAGCGACTCGAGGCCGAAGCCCCAGGTGCGGTCGTCGAGCGCGACGAGTCCGAGCCGGGCGTCGGGGCCGACGGCGGCGATGCGCCAGAGGGCGTCGGCGATCGCGTCGCGCGACGGCAGCGTCATCGGGCCGAAGACCGAGACGATGTATCCGCCGGCTCCGAGTCGGTCGACGGCCGAGATGGGCACGCGCACGTCGGCGACCGAGGCCGGCACGGAGCCCCCTGCGCCGTTCGTCACGGCGGTCATGCGGACCGCCGTGCGACCGAGGGGTCGGCGCCGGTCGTGCGTCGCGGCCCGGTGCCCGCGCTGCGACGGCCCATCAGCCCGGCTCCACGACGCCGCTGACGCAGGTACAGGATCGGCCCCAGCGCGACGGAGAGCAGCTCCTGCCGGGCGGTGCGGGCGATCTCGCGGGTCAGGTCGGCGTCGACCGGAGCCGAGGAGGCGCGCGAAGGTCCGTCGACGTCGGCGGGCGCCCCCTCGACACGGCGCTTCGCGGCCAGCACCCGGATCGCCCCGGGGGCGCGGCGGAGCGCGAGCCGCAGGGTCACGGGGTCGAGGGCGATCTTCGTCAGCCAGGCGCCGAGCCCGGTGCCGTATCCCCTCGCCTGCACGCGCAGGGCCCCGAGGTCGGAGCGGTGCCGGTGCCAGACGAGCGCCGACGGCTCGACGACGAGGGCGTGCCCGGCGAGCAGCACGCGGGTGAAGACGTCGAGGTCCTCTCCTCCGCCTGTCGGCGTGCCGACGCCGAACGCGGTGTCGAAGCCGCCGAGCAGCAGGGCGACCGGGCGACGGAGGGCGAAGTTGGCGCCGGTGCCGAACGCGCCGACCGAGAACGGGAACAGCGGCAGGTCGACCGGCGGCTCGTCGAGACGGAAGACGCGCGTGGTGGTGTTCTGCGACCACGACACCCGGTCGTCGAAGAAGCGCTGGACGGGCGTGCGCAGTTCGCCGCTCGGCACGAGCCCGGACACGCAGGCGACGTCCTCGCCCTGGGCGAAGCCCGACGCGAGGCCGTGCAGCCACTGCGCATCGACGATCACGTCGTCGTCGGTGAAGGCGACGATCTCGCCCGTGGCGGCCGCGAGACCCGCGTTGCGCGCGCTCGACAGGCCCGCGACGGGCTCCGCCGTGTAGCGCACGCGCGGGTCGTCGAACTCGGTGCGGACGAGGTCTCGGGTCTCCGTGGTCGCGGCGGCGTTGTCGACGACCACCACGTCGAACTCGGGGTAGTCCAGTTCGAGCACGCTGCGCAGGGCGCCGCGGAGATGACCCGGACGGTCGCGGGTGCACAGCACGACCGTGACCGAGGGCAGGTGGATCGGCTCGACGGGCACGACGACCGTCGCCAGCGCGGCCACCTCGGAGCGGAGCAGCTCGAGCGGGATCCGCCCGTCGACCACGGGGACCTCGACGAAGCCCAGCACGGCGCGACCTCGACGGACGAGCAGCCGGGCGGCCCGATGCCCCTCGGAGGCCGCCAGCACGACGTCGCCGACACCGGGGCGGGTCAGCTCGTCGACGTCGACCTCGCCGACCCAGAGCGCACCGCCCCAGGAGGGCGCGGCGGAGCCGGCCATCGGCCGGACGAGCTGGAGATCGGTCACGGGGCGCCGTCCGTCGGTCCGACGGCCGCCGGACGGGCCGATCCGCGAGCGGGGAGGACCTGGCCGGCCGAGGGATCGACGGGAGCCAGGGAGGCGCGGCGCAGGCTGCCGAGGGCGTAGCCGGCGACGGTGGCGACGACCGCGGTGACGAGCGCGGCCAGACGACCCGCGCCTCCTCGGCCGACCGAGCGGAGCTCGCGCAGCGCGGCGCGCGGGATGTCGCGACGCAGGTAGGCGGACTCGCTCGAGAGCGAGTCGGACGCGCCCAGCTGACGGCTGAGCGCCGCCTTCGACACCCCCTCGTAGAAGGAGCGGCGACGGAGGTACGCCCAGGTCACGCGACCGGCGGTCACGTGGTGACGCACGTCGGCCCGCGGTTCGAGGACGATGCGCGCCGACGGGTCGGCCTGCCGGATCCGGATGCAGAGATCGGTCTCCTCTCCCCCGAGGGGGATGGTGCCGACGCGCCCGGTGTCGAGGTTGAAGCCGCCGACCGACAGGACGGCGTCGCGGCGGAAGGCCATCGAGCAGCCGATGACGTTCCGCACGTCCGAGAGCCGGGTCGGCAGACCGCGGTGGCTGCAGCCGACGATCCAGAGCAGCTCGGCCGGGTAGAGCGTGTTGCCGCCCTCGGGCCAGACGGGCGTCGCGTGCCCGCCGACCCCGGCCACGCGGGGGTCGGCGAACGGGCCGAGCAGGTGCGTCAGCCACGCGGGGTCGGCCGAGGCGTCGTCGTCGAGGAACGCGACGATGTCGCCCGAGGCCAGGGCCACCCCCGTGTTGCGGGCGCCGGAGAGCCCCTGCCGGGACTCGTTGGCGGCCACGACGACGTCACTCCACCGATCGCGCGATCGGGCGAGCAGGCCGTCGTTGTGATCGACGACCAGCAGCACCTCGGGCGCCTCGGGGAGCCCGCGGACGGACTCCACCGAGGCGACCAGGTCGTCCCATCGGTCTTCGGTGTAGGCGCAGACGATGACGGAGACCGTCGTCGGCTGCTGGGTCACGCGACGTCCTGGCGGGCTCCGAGTCGAGCGTCCAGACGGGCGCCGTCGACGACGGCGAAGACGGGCGCCGGCTCGTTCGTGGCCTCGGCCGACGTGAGGGCGGCCTCGCGGATCGACCGACGGAGACGCGCGGCCGCCGAGGGGCGACGACGACGCTCCTCCAGGATGACGCGCAGCACGCGGAATCCGTCGGAGATCGCGTTGAGGTTGCTGACGCCGTGGATGCGGAGCTTCTCGACGCTCGGGACCTCGACGATGTCGTAGCCGAGGGCGGCGATGCGGCAGTTGAGGATGGTCTCGATCTCGAAGCCGTCGCCGTTGTGCATCTGACCGTCGGCGCGCGGTGCGAGGTCGGCCGGCAGCAGGTCGAGGCTCGGGACGATGCGGGCCCAGAAGGCGTTGTAGCCGTAGCAGAGGTCGGTGTACTTGGTGCCGAGCAGCAGGTTGGTCAGGGCGTTGAGGCCCCAGTTGCCGAGCGCACGGAAGCGCGTGATGTCCTCGCTGCCGCCGCCGTGGACGAAGCGGCTGCCCTTGGCGACGTCGGCGCCCGAGGTGAGCGCCTCGACGAAGCGGGGGATCTCGGCCGGGTCGGCCGAGCCGTCGGCGTCGAACATGACGATGATGTCGCCGGTCGCGGACTCGAAGCCGCAGGCCAGCGCGTTGCCCTTGCCCTTGCGGGTCTGACGGACGACCTTGATGTCGGGCATGACGCGCTGGGCCGTGGCGATGGTGTCGTCGACCGAGTTGCCGTCGACGAGGATCACCTCGTGCACGAGCGGGAGCATCGGCAGGACGATCTCGAGGTTGCGGGCCTCGTTCCGTGCCGGGACGACGATGGAGATACGGGGAGCGGCGCCGTTTTCGGGCGTGGGGAACACCTGGTTCATGGGGTCCTTGCAGGGGTAAGCGAACTGGCAAAGGGGTGTTGCGAGAGGAGCTCTGCACGGGCGGAGTTTCGGGTTCACGCCAGGAGAGCTGGGCTCGGTCGATCAGTTTCGGGCTGAACGACGTCGCCGTCGGGTGAGACCAAACCTACGCTCGATCCGAGGCAGCGCAAGTACCCGGGATCGCGTCGTGTCGCCCGTCGGCCTCCGTCGGTCGTGCCCGGGCCGCCGCCTCACCCGGACGGCGCTCGTCGCACCCTCGAACGACGGCCCGTCCGCCCGCTGTCCCCCGCTCGGGCGGTCGGCGACGAGAGCCGACGCCCCTGGCCCGGGTGTCGTGGGTACAGTCGAGGGCACGCCGAGGCGCCGTCGCACGACGGCACATCGGACCGATGCTCGGAGGAGCCCCATGGCGCGGAAAGTCGACGAAGACAGCACGCTCTGCGTCTGCGGGCACGCCCGCGAGGCGCACGAGCACTACCGCCGCGGCAGCGACTGCGCCCTGTGCGGCGCGGCCGAGTGCCATCGCTTCCGCGCCGATCGTCGACCCGGCCGGGGCACATCGGGGGGACACGGCTTGTCCCCCGAAACCGACTGAGTGGTACTCAGTTCGAGATGAGCGGACCCGCCTGACCGGGCACGGGAGCCGCTCGCGTGCCCCCCGTCCGGGGGTCGCCGAGCCCCCTCCGGGGGCGGTCGGGACCCGGCTGCGAACGCCTCGAAACTGCTCGGGAGACCGACGGGTGATCCGTCGTATCGTCCGCGAATCACCCGTCTCGACCACCCTCGACGACCGCCGTCGGCGTGTCACCGTGTCTGCAGCGGGCCCTTCACGACCTTGTGCGGGGCGGCCTGGGCCACCGGCTTCAGCGTGACGAGGTCGAGGTTGACGTGCGCCGGCAGCTCCACCGAGTGCACGATCGCCTCGGCGACGTCGTCGGCGACGAGCGGCCCCTCGACGTCGGTGTAGACGGCGTCGGCCCGGCCCTGATCGCCGCCGAACCGATTGACCGAGAACTCCTCGGTGTGCACCATGCCCGGTGCGATCTCGATCACGCGGATCGGCTCTCCGGCGAGCTCGAGGCGCAGCACCGCCACCAGGGCGTGCTCGGCGAACTTCGAGGCGTTGTAGCCGCCGCCGTTCTCGTAGGCGACGTGACCGGCGATCGAGGTCACGGTCACGATGTCGGCGCCGCCCCCGGCGCCGCCCGCCCGCTCGGCGTCGGCGCCCCGGCGGAGGGCCGGCAGCAGCGCCGAGACCATCCGCTTCGTCCCGAGCACGTTCACGTCGAACATCCGCTGCCAGTCGTCGATCGATCCCGACTCGACGCTGTCGAGCCCGAAGGCGCCCCCGGCGTTGTTGACCAGCGCGTGGAGCGGACCGGTCGACTCGACGTGCTCGCGCAGCGCTGCCACGTCGGCGTCCACGGTGACATCCGCTCTGAACGCGGTCGCCCCGGTCTCGGCGGCGAGGTCGAGGAGGCGCTCCTCGCGTCGGGCGACGGCGATCACGTCCCAGCCGCGTCGCCGGAACAGCCGCACCGTCGCCGCACCGATCCCCGAACTGGCCCCCGTCACCACGACACGCTTCGTCATCCACTGCTCCTCGTCGTCGGGTCGGCCGCGGCCGACGCTCCGCCGGTCGACCCGGCATCCGTCGACGCTAGCGCGCCGGGTTACGTCGCGTGTCCGCCCGCGTGGACAGCCCCAGCGCGCCCTGCGTAGCGTTGCAGCACCGCAGTCCGGCCGATCGGCCGCCGCAGACCCCGACCGCAGGAGCACAGCATGAGCGACGACACGTCCACCTGGAAGTTCGAGACGCAGCAGATCCACGCGGGGGCGCAGCCCGACCCGACGACGCACGCCCGCGCCACCCCCATCTACAAGACGACGTCGTACGTCTTCCGCGACGCCCAGCACGCACAGGACCTCTTCGCCCTCGCCGAGAACGGCAACATCTACTCGCGCATCATGAACCCCACGCACGACGTGGTCGAGCAGCGCATCGCGGCGCTCGAGGGCGGCACGGGCGCGCTGCTCGTCGCCTCGGGTCAGGCCGCGTCGACCTTCGCCGTGCTGAACATCGCGCAGGCGGGCGACCACATCGTCTCGTCGTCGTCGATCTACGGCGGCACCTACAACCTCTTCAAGTACACGCTCGCGAAGCTCGGCATCGAGACGACGTTCGTCGAGAACCAGGACGACCCCGACGAGTGGCGCCGCGCCGTCCGCCCGAACACGAAGCTGTTCTTCGCCGAGACGATCGGCAACCCGAAGATCAACATCCTCGACATCGAGACGGTGTCGGGCGTCGCCCACGCCGAGGGCGTCCCGCTGATCGTCGACAACACCATCGCGACCCCCTACCTGATCCGCCCCCTCGAGCACGGCGCCGACATCGTCGTGCACTCGGCGACGAAGTTCCTCGGCGGGCACGGCACCGTCATCGGCGGCTTCATCGTCGACGGCGGCGCGTTCGCGTGGTCGGAGAACGCCGAGAGGTTCCCCGGGCTGACGCAGCCCGACCCGTCGTACCACGGCGCCGTCTACACGCAGGCCGTCGGCGACCCCCTCGCGTACATCATCAAGGCGCGGGTGCAGCTGCTGCGCGACCTGGGCGCCTCGAACAGCCCCGACACGGCGTTCTCGCTCATCCAGGGCATCGAGACCCTCAGCCTCCGCATCGAGCGCCACGTGCAGAACGCACAGGAGATCGCGGAGTGGCTCGACTCCCGCTCCGACGTCGCGGCCGTCTACTACGCCGGCCTGCCGACGAGCCCGTGGTACGCCGCGGCCAACAAGTACGCCCCCCGCGGCGTCGGGGCCGTGCTCTCGTTCGAGCTCAAGGGCGGCGTCGACGCCGGCCGCGCGCTCGTCGACGGGCTGAGCCTCTTCAGTCACCTGGCGAACATCGGCGACGTCCGCAGTCTCGTCATCCACCCCGCCTCGACGACCCACTCGCAGCTGACCCCCGAGCAGCAGCTGACCACGGGCGTCACCCCGGGTCTCGTGCGACTCTCGGTCGGACTCGAGAACATCGACGACCTCAAGGCCGACCTCGAGGCGGGCTTCGCCGCGGCCCGGGCAGTCACCCGCGAGTCGCTCCGCAGCAGCTGACCCGGACCCTGCAGGAGGCGCGGTGCGGTAACAATCGCACCGCGCCTCCTCGGGTCCACCAGGATGGGATCGATGGACTGGCAGAGCACACCCGAGGACACCGTCCCGTCGAGCGTCGTCAGCGAGCGGACCCGCCTGGCGATGCTGGGGCGGCCGCCGGTCACCGGCGCGTGGCGCGACGGCGACGACCCCGGCGACCGGCGCTTCGTCACCCTCGGCGATCTCGGGCTCGAGAGCGGCTCGGTGCTCCCCCGCCCCCGGATCGCCTACGAGACCTGGGGCGAGCTCGACGCCGACCGCGGCAACGCGATCCTGCTGCTGCACGCCCTCACCGGCGACAGCCACGTGCGCGGTGCCGCCGGTCCGGGGCATCCGACCGCGGGCTGGTGGAACGGCGTGGTCGGCCCCGGTCTCGCGATCGACACCGACCGCTGGCACGTCGTCGCCCCGAACATGCTCGGGGGCTGCCAGGGCAGCACCGGGCCGTCGTCGTTCGCACCCGACGCGGTCGAGTGGGGTTCGAGGTTCCCGCATCTGACCATCCGCGACCAGGTCGAGGCGCAGGCGGCGTTCGCCGACCGTCTCGGGATCGGACGCTGGGCGGCCGTCGTCGGCGGCTCGATGGGCGGCATGCACGCCCTCGAATGGGGCGTGTCGCACCCCGACCGGGTCGATCGGCTGGCGGTGCTCGCCGCCCCGCCGGTCGTCAGCGCCGACCAGATCGCGCTCAACACGGTGCAGTACGAGGCGATCCGCATGGACGCCGCGTGGCACGACGGCGACTTCTACGACGCGCCAGACGGCGAGGGGCCCTACCGGGGTCTCGCCCTCGCTCGGCGCATGGCCCTGCTCAACTACCGCTCACCCGACGAGCTCAACGCCCGGTTCGGCCGCAGCTGGCAGAGCGAGATCTCGCCCCTCGGCGGCCCGGGCCGGTTCCAGGTCGAGAGCTACCTCGACTTCCACGGCAACAAGTTCACGCGCCGGTTCGACGCCGGCAGCTACGCGGGCCTGCTGGGCGCCATGAACTCGCACGACGTCGGCCGAGGTCGGGGCGGGGTCGCCGCCGCCCTCGACCGCGTCACCGCCCGCACGCTCGTGCTCGGGATCGACAGCGACAGGCTGTTCCCGGTGTCCGACCAGCGCATCATCGCCCGCCATCTCGCGAACGGCATCGACGGGCACGAGCCCGCGGTCATCGTGAGCGAGTTCGGCCACGACGGGTTCCTCATCGAGAACGAGGCCGTCGGCGGTCACCTGAGACGACTGCTCGTCGACTGAACGGCGCGTACGCCCCCCGGCGGGGGGTCCTGTGTGGAAGCATGGGGTCTGCTGTCAACCGACAGGATGAACGACACCCGATGCACACCTGGGATCCGCATGGACATCTTCGCGCAGGAGCGAGACCGGTTGCTCGGCAGCACCGCCCGGGCCCTCGGCATCCCGTGCGCGGTCGTCTCGCTGGTCGCCCTGGCCATCCCCGGCGTCACCGAGCCCCTCCACCTCGCCGCGATCGTGCCGCTCGCCGCTCTCCTGATCGCGTCCCTCTGGATGGTCGGCCGGTCGGCGGCCCCGCGCTGGGTGCTGATCGGGCTCGTCTCCGGCATCGCCGTGAGCCTCGTCGCCCTGCTGCCGTCGGGCGACCCGACCGACCCCGCCCTCGCGACCGCCGTCATCCCGCTCGTCGGCGGGGCGACGGCGTCGTTCTGCGTCGTCCTCTCGTCGAGCCGGGTCCGCGTCGCGGTCGCCGCCGTGGCCTTCGTCGTCGCCGTCGCACTGGTGGCCTCGGCCACCGGATCCTTCCTCACGTACCCGGTCGCGGCGGTCGTGCTCGGCTGGGTGCTCGTCTTCGTGACCGGCGTCTGGCTGGGCCGCAGCGTGCCGCTCGCCGCGCGGCGGATCTACAGCATCGGCAACGCGCACCGTGCCGAGCGTCAGGCCAGCGAGACCGAGGCGCAGCGCAGACAGGGGGCGCGACTGCTGCACGACACGGTGCTGGCGACGCTGACGCTGCTGGCGCACTCGGGGGTCGGGGTGACGCCCCAGGCGCTGCAGGCCCAGGCCGCCGAAGACGCGCGGCTGCTGAGGCACCTCCGACTCGGCGGCACGCCGCAGCCGCAGGCGTCGGGCGAGTACTCGCTCGAGACCGTCGAGGAGGACCCTCTGGGTCAGACCCTCGAGTCGGTCAAGCAGCGCTTCGGCCGCATGGGCCTCGAGGTCAGCTGGCACGGCACGGGTCAGGTGCTGCTGCCGAGCCACGTGCTCGACGCGTTCCTGCTCGCCCTCGCCGAGTGCCTCGAGAACGTCCGCCGGCACGCCGGCGTGACGGAGGCGCACGTCACGATCATCCACGACGAGAGCATGGTCCGGGCCATGGTCACCGACGCCGGCGTCGGCTTCGACCTCGCCGGGGTCAGCGAGGAGCGACTCGGCTTCAAGGAGTCCGTCGTCGGGCGCCTGCGCGAGGTCGGCGGCAGCGCCCGCCTGTTCTCGTCGCCCGGCGCGGGCACCACCGTCGTCCTGGAGGCCCCGCGATGAACGTCGACGAGAACACCCTCGGCGTCACCCGCGGGCGTCGCGCTGCCCGTGGACTGCCGATCGGCTCGACCGGGGCCCGCTCGCTGCGTCAGGCCCGGGCCGCGGGGGCGACCCTCGGCACGGGCCATCTCGGCATCGGCGCCGCCGTCCTCGCCGGTCTGCAGGCCGTCTACGGCCTCATCTTCTTCTTCAGCCACCTCGACGACTACCCGTCGGTGGCCCCCGTCCTCACCGCATGGCTCCTCTACATCGCGGTCTTCGTCGTCACGACCGCGCTCGTCACCATCCGCGGCCAACGACTGACGGGTCGCCTGTTCGCCGCCATCGCCGTGGTGCTCGCCCTGGTCGTCGCGCTCGACTTCGTGGCCATCGCCCCGCTGCGTGACGTCGGCGCCTACGCGACGGTCAGCGTCGCCGTCGGCTTCGGCCTCCTCCCGATCGTCACGCTGCGACCCGCCCGCGAGATCGTCGTCGCCACGACCCTGCTCTTCGCCGCCTTCGTCGCGATGACCCTCGCGACGACCCCGATCACCGCCGACACCGGGCCACAGCAGATCGCCATGATCTCGCTCGCCGTGCTGCCGAGCGCCGTCGCGACGCTCGTGCTGCAGAGGTTCCGCCGCATGGTGCAGGTCGAGCTCGATCGCGTGCTGGTGCAGAGCAACGTCTCGCAGCCGCGCTTCGCGGTCGGCATGCTCGCGAGCGACGAGCTCGCCCGACTCGACCTCGCCGCCGAGAAGCTGCTCGACGGCGTGGCGGGCGGCGACGTGCCGTTGCCGCTGGCCCCCAAGGTCGCGTCGCAGGCCGCGTCGCTCGCGACCGAGCTGCGCCTGCACCTCATCGAGGGTCGGCGCGAGACCTGGCTGCACCACGCCGTCACCGAGTCCGAGTACCTGGGCCGATCGGTCACGCTCGCCGACCCGTCGTCCCTCGCGGGCCTCCTCGCTCCGCCGCAGCGCGACGGTCTGCTGCAGGCCGTCTGGCTGCTGCTCGGCGACTCGAAGAGCCGCACCCCCGGCACGACGATCACGCTGACCCTCGGGCCCGTCACCGCGACCGCGCATTCGCTCGCCGGGCGCAGCGTCGAGATCCCCGTGGTGGTCGCCACGACCGGCATCCGCCGGAACCGGGTCACCCCGGCCACCTGGAGCGCACTCGAGCGCGTGGGCGAGTACACCGTCTCGACCCACGAGCAGAGCGTGCGGCTGCAGGTCTCGTGCCTGGTCGACAACCCGGCCGAACTGTGATCGGCGTGGCCGCTCCGCGTCGCCGGCACCGCTCCTCCCCCGGCATCTAGCATGATGGTCAAGCTCCCCAGAAAGAAGGACCCCGTGATGAACACCGACGATCGCATCCGCCTGGCCCTGGTCGACGACCACAAGATGCTGCTCGGAGCGCTCAGCGAGTGGATCCGCGGGGCGGCGGGCGACATCTCCGTCGTCGCCGCCGTGGCCTCGTGGCCCGAGCTGCTGACGCACCCCGAGTTCCCCGTCGACGTCGTCCTGCTCGACCTCGATCTGAAAGACAGCATCCCGATCTCGCTCAAGATCAACACGCTCAAGACCACCGGTGTCAAGACCGTGCTGATGAGCACGTACTCCGAGCCGAACGTCGTGCGCGAGGCACTCGCCGCGGGCGCGCTCGGCTACCTCGTGAAGAGCGAGGACGCCGAGATGATCGTCGAGGCCATCCGCTCGGCGTCGCAGGGCGAGTCGTACATCTCGGCCGAGCTCGACCTGGCCCTGAACGCGGCCGAGGTCGGGGGCGTGCCGAAGCTCAGCGCTCAAGAGCGTCGCGTCATGGCCCTCTACGGCGGCGGCGAGCCGGTCAAGGCCGTGGCGTACCAGCTCGGCATCAGCGAAGAGACGGCGAAGAGCTACCTCAAGCGGATCCGCGAGAAGTACCGCGTCGCCGGCTACGACGTGGGCACCAAGGTGGCGCTCCGCAAGCGGGCCATCCAAGACGGCATCCTGCTGCAGACCGATCTGCCGACGCAGACCAGCTTCTAGCGTCCCCCTGCCGGAGGCGCGGGTCGGCTCTCGCGCCGCCCCGCGCCTCCGTCAGTTCTGCACGATGAAGATCGAGCCGCTATCGGTGTCCTCCTTGTGGTCCGCCTCGGCGGCCGCCGCGCAGAGCGCCGCCTGACGGGCGTCGCCGCTCTTCTGCAGGCGGAAGCTCACGACCGTGAGCACGACGCCGGCGAGGGCCAGGGCGACTCCGACCCAGCCCGGGGCGGCGAAGCCGAAGCCCGCGGCGATGACGGCCCCGCCGAGGTAGGCGCCGGCGCTGTTGCCGAGGTTCATCGACGAGTGATTCAGGGCGGCGCCGATCACCTGGCTCTCGCCGGCGACCTCCATGAGGCGCGACTGCACCGACGGGCCGATCATCGAGCTGACGAGCCCGAGCAGGAACGTCGTCGCGAAGATGCCGACGATGCCGTCGACGAGCAGCGCGTAGGCGACGAGGGCGGCGATGAGCCCGACGAACCCGACGGTCAGGGCCGCCTTGAGGTTCTTGTCGGCGGCCCATCCGCCGATGACGTTGCCGATGGTCATGCCGACCCCGACGCCGACGAGCACCCACGGCACGACGCCCTCGTCGACGCCCGCACCCTCGGTGACGGCGTTGGCGATGTAGCTGTAGACCGCGAAGAACCCGCCGAAGCCGATCGCGCCGATACCCATCACGAGCCAGACCTGGGGTTTGCGGAACGCGCTGAGCTCGCGCCTCATCGAGGCGGACGAGTCGCCCTCGAGGTGCGGCACGGCGAGGGCGACCGCGACGAAGGTGAGTGCGAAGATCGCGGCGACCGCGAGGTAGGCGACGCGCCAGCCCTGCGCCTGGCCGAGGGCGGTGATCGTGGGGACGCCGATCACGTTGGCGATCGTCAGCCCGCTGAGGACGAGCGCGACGCCCTTGCCGCGGTTGCCGGGCCCCATGATGGTCGCGGCGACGATCGAGGCGATGCCGAAGTAGGCGCCGTGCGGCAGACCGGCGAAGAACCGGGCGCCGAGCACCCAGCCGAACGAGGGCAGCACGGCCGAGAGCACGGTGCCGAGCACGAACAGCCCGAGCAGGCCCATCAGCAGCTTCTTCTTCGGCAGATGCGACGACATCGCGGCGATGGTGGGTGCCCCGACGACGACGCCGAGCGCGTAGGCGCTGACCAGCCAGCCGGCGCGGGCGATGCCCTCGTCGGACGACTGCGCGTACAGCCCCGGCAGCAGATCCTGCGCGATGTTGGGCAGCAGCCCCATGGCCACGAACTCGGTCGAGCCGATGCCGAAGCCGCCGAGGGCCAGGGCGATCAGGGCGAACGTCTTGCGATGGGTGGAGAGGGTGTTCACGGGCGGCTGCCTTCGCTGGGGTGGGAGGTGTCGGGCGGCGGTGGCCCGGGGCTCTCCGTCGAACGGGCCGGGTGGGGCGTCGGAGGCGACCCGCGCCTCCGGCCGGTCGGGGCGTCACCGAATCGATTCGATGAGCGCGAGACCACCGACGAGCTTACGACCTCAGGAGGCGCGGTGACAGCCCCGAGGGCGCCGTCGTCACGCAGCGGGGCGGAAGTCGTAGATGGGCGGCTCCTGCCTGAAGAATCCGAGCAGGCCCTCGATCCGCAGCGAGCCGGCGCCGACCGAGAACACGTAGGTCTCGCCCTCGGTCAGCTCGGCCGCCTTGGCGTCGACGTTCTCGGGAGTGACCCCGTCGCGGATGTCGAGGACGCCGCAGGAGTCGGTCTGCACCCTCACGAGCGCGGAGGCACCGCCGATCCCGGTCCGGCTCGAGCTCCGCCCCGACAGGGCGTCCACCGAGTCGACCCTGCAGGTGAGTTCTTCTCGGTGAGAGGAGTCGTACGACTCGAGGACATGAGGTCCGACGCCGAACGTACCGACGAGCACCACGAAAACTGCGAGCCCGCCGACCAGGATGAGCCGCGCGCGACGCACCGAACGCTTTCTCGGTGGTGCTGCCGCGGAACGGTGCGAATTCGACATGGTCATTCATCTCTCTCGTCAGACGGCTCGTGATGCGGCCGGTCAGTGTCGCGGAAGGCTCGGTCCCTCGGCTCCCGAGAAGAAGCCGTTCGAGAACGCCTGCCCGGCAGTCGTCTCGGGGTCGGGATCCAGCGCGTACTGCGCGAGCCCCGACGTCCCGCCCACCAAGCCATCTTGGCCCATGTCGAGCAGCCCTTCGCCCGCCGCGTTCCACCGCGGGCTCAGCGACGGCAGGGCTTCGGACAGGATGTTCGTCGACGAAGGAGCGGGGATCATGCTCGAGATCCCGCTCGTGGCCGACCCGGCGACGAAGCCGTTCACTCCCTGGCCGACGTAGCCCGCGAACGAGTGGTCCTGCTTCGGGTCCAGGCCGTAGTCGAGCACGTTGCTCGTGGCCCCCTCGACACCGGCGGCGACGGCGCCCTGGCCGGCCCGACCCACGGCGGCCGTCGCGACGCGCTGGCCGATCGGAGACGCGATCCGCTGGACGACCGGCGCCACGGCCTGGGTCACCGCCGGAGCGGCCTTCGACGCCGCGATCGCAGCGGCTCCGCCGGCGGCACCCGCGGCGCCTCCGATCAGCATCTGCAGACCGACCTGCTTGTAGTCGACGTTCCCGCTGTCCGGGCCCTGCTGGATGATGCTGAACCCGCCCGCCATGAGGGCACCGCCTGCAGCCAGCGCGAGGATGTTGACACCGGGCACGAACATCAGGGCGATGCTCCCCGCGATCATGGCTCCGGCGAGGATCGCCTCCTTGTGCGACTTGACCTCGTCCCAGGCATCGACGAGCAACCCCTGGTTCGCATCGTTGTAGGCCTTGAGGTCGGCGTCGGTGGCGGGCTTGAGGCCCAGCGGGTCGAGCGCCTGCAGCGGGTCGTTGCCGGCGTACGAGTAGGGGTTGGCCGCCCATCCTGCGCCGAGCGTCGCCACGATCGGGTCCGTCGACAGGAAGCCCCGTGCCGAGGGGTCGTAGACGCGGGCGCCGAGCCAGTCGAGGCCGCCGATCGTGAGACCGCCGCCTGCCGTGAGGCCGATGCCGTCGGGCAGTCCGAGACCCGAACCGGGACTCGACACGGCGGCCAGCGCCTCCCACGGGTCGTCGACGTCCGTGGCGCGCGCCGCGCGCCACCCGCTGGACAGGACCGCGTCGTCGATCGCCGTGACCCCGCCGGGGAGTGCGAGCACGGGTGCTGGCCCGAGGCAGGCCAGCGCCGGCACGGCTGCGGCGGAGTCCCACCAGATCGACGTTCCTCCTGCCTCGGCGAGCTCACCCAGGCCGTCGACCCAGACGTCGATCCGTCCGATCTCCGCGCCGTCGCGGTCGCGGTCGACGATGCCGCCGAGACGCCCGAGGTCCGACCAGGCGTACTGCCGCGTCGTGCCGTCCGGCTCGGTGCGGCGGATCCGCCGCCCGAGGCCGTCGTGCACGTACTCCACACGGACGCCGAGCGTCTCGGTGGCGACCAGCTGGGCTGCCGCGTCGTACTCCCGTCGGGTCTCGACCCCGTCGGCGGTCTCGACGACGAGCCGGCCGGCCACGTCGTACCGCCAGGTGCGCCCGGCGCCTCCCCTCGCCTGCGCGCCCACGAGCTGCGCGGCGTCGTCGTAGCGGTACTCGACCCGACCGCCGCCCTGCTCCACCGCCGAGATGCGCCCATCCGCGTCGTGCTCGACGCGGGTCCGGTCGACTCCGCTCGCCCGGGTCGCGGTGTGCTCCACCACGACGCCGCCCTCGTACGACCACGTCTGCACGAGGTCGCTCGCGATCGATTCGACGACGCGGCCCGCCCGGTCGTACGAGACGCCGCCGAGGTGCGCACCGTCGAGCGCCACCCCCACGACCCGACCGTTCGCATCACGTCGATACTCCGTCCGCGAACCCGTGGGGCCGGTACGGGTGACGACGGCGCCGTCGGCGTCGCGCTCCCATGTCATGGACTCGGCACCCCGCGATCGACGGACGAGCAGTCCACGTCGGTCGTGCCGCAGCTCGTGCTCGATCGAACGCCCCTCACCCCTGCTGTGATCGCTCACGACGACCGCTCGATCGAAGGGGTCGCGGGAGATCTCGAGCACCACCGCGCCGTCGACGCTCACGCTGCTCTGCCGGCCCGCGCGGTCGTACCCGTTCTCGAGGAGGTGCCCGTCGGGGTCCGTCCGTGCCACGAGACGCCCCGCGGCGTCGTACGAGTACCTCGTCGTCCGTCCGAGAGGGTCGGTCACGGCCGCCACGCGATCCGCGGCATCGTAGGCCCGCCGGGTCACGCCGCCGACCGGGTCGGTGATCGTCACGGGGCGACCGCGCTCGTCGTAGTCGTACGAGGTCACGCCGCCGAGGCCGTTCACGACGGCGATCAGCTGCCCCGCGTCGTCGTATCGGAAGCTCCTCCGTCCGAACCTGAGGTCGTGGCTGCCGACGAGACGACCCACGGAGTCCCAGCGGTACCGTGCCGTCCCGGCGCCCGGGATCGTGCGACTCACGAGACGACCCACGGGGTCGTACTCGAATCGCTCCACCTCGCCCGTCGGCGACGTGCGCGTGGACACGCGCGAGTCGGCGTCGTACGAGAGGCTGGTCCGCGCGCCGGAGGCGTCGGTCGCGACGGCGGCCCGTCCGCAGGCGTCGTACTCGTACGTCGATCGCGCCCCGGTCGCCGTCGTGACGGCGACGACCCGGCCGGCCGGATCGCGTTCGAGACGCGTGAGTCCGCCTTCCCCGTCGACGAGCTCGACGGGACGACCGCAGGCGTCGTAGGTGACGAGCTCGTGCCCGCGTTCGTCGGAGGTCATCTCGACGGGCCGCCCGAACTCGTCCGTCCGCACGGTCGTCGTCGTGAAGGCGTCTCGGAGGGACGAGAGTCCGGTCGTCTCGTCGCGTTCCGCCAGGCGCCGCACACCCGTCGGGTCCGTGATCGACCGGAGGTCCCCGGTGACCCCGTACTCGCGATCCCAGCGCGCGCCCGTCGGATCCGTGACGACCCGCAGGCGGGAGAGGGCGTCGTGCTCGAAGGCCCAGGCGGCTC
Organism: Frigoribacterium sp. AC759; assembly: GCF_979256015.1. Classification (NCBI taxonomy): domain Bacteria; kingdom Bacillati; phylum Actinomycetota; class Actinomycetes; order Micrococcales; family Microbacteriaceae; genus Frigoribacterium; species Frigoribacterium sp. AC759. The sequence goes on from NZ_CEEDMT010000005.1 coordinate 36,445, forward strand.
CGTCGGGCAGCTCGAGGCGCGAGACGTCGCCTTGATCGTCCATCGTGCGGGTGGTCGTGCGCCCGAGAGGATCGGTCTCCGAGACCAGATCGCCGGCCGGACCGTAGCCGTACCGCGTCACCGCACCACGGGGATCGACGACCGCCTCGAGTCGACCCGCCGGGCCGCGCTCGAAGCGCCACAGCGCGCCGTCGGGGTCGCGCCGCGAGACGAGCTCATCCGAGCCGTCGTAGCGGTACTCGGTCCGAGCTCCGGACGGGGTCGTGGAGGCCACCACGTGACCCGTGGCGTCGCGTTCCAGACGCACGACGCCGCCGTCGGCGTTGCGAGCCGCGACGATGTCCCCGAAGCGGTCGTGCTCGAGTTCGAGCGGCACGCCCGTCGCGTCGACGACGCGGACGAGGCGGCCGTCCCGCCACGTCGACTCGGATCGCCCGCCGGCGGGGTCGATGATCGCCGAGGGGTTCCGGTCGTCGCCGTCGTACTCGAAGGCGACGACCCCGCCCGACTCGGTCACGACGGTCGTCACGCGATCGAGGTCGTCGTAGCCGTAGGTGATGTCGGCTCCCGCCGGAGTCACCGTGCGCGTCCGACGACCGCGGTCGTCGTAGGCGTGCACGGTGATCGCCCCGTCGCGCTGCGTGGCGGAGACGAGGTTCCCGTGGGCGTCGTAGCTCATCGACTGCCGCCGGTCGTCGCTGTCGACGACGCCGACGAGACGGCCCTTGGCGTCCGCCAGCCAGGTGTTCGACCGGCTGCCGTCCTCGTCGGAGACGACCGTCACCCGACCGGGGAGGTAGGCGAAGCGGACCCGGCGGCCATGGGGGCTGACCTGCAGCACGACGCGTCCGTGCTCGTCGTACGTGTTGTCGACCTCGATCACGCCCGCCGCGCTGGTGACCGTCGAGACGAGCCCCTCGTCGTTCCAGCCGTATCGGCGGGTCCCCCCTGGCGTGGTGACGCCGACGAGCCTCCGGCCCTGGTCGTACTCGTACTCGACCCGCCGGCCGTCCGATCCGCGCACGACGACGACTCGGCCGTCGAGGTGCTCGATCTCGATCGAGCGCCCCCGCTCGTGGACGAGCCGGGTGACCACGTCGCCGTCGTACTCGACCCGGACGGCCGTGCCGCGCCTCCCTCGCTGCCCGACCCAGCGACCCGACGGCGTGAAGTCGACGCGCACGCCCTCGTTGTCGCTGACGACGAGGAGGCCGTCCTCTTCGGTCAGCCAGCGGTTCTCGCCGATGCCGCGGCCCCAGCCGGTGTCCTGACGGGGGAACCGGATCTGGCGTCCGTCCGCGCCGACGAACGACGCTCCCTCGTCGTCGATCAGCAGCCTCGTCTCGAGCACCGACGACCAGCCGGGGCCGAAGAGACCGACGCGGTCGTCGAGCGAGTTGTACATGCGCGTCATGGCGAGCGACGCCGAGGCTCCCCCGAAGCCCAGGTCGTGCTCCGGTTCGAGGAAGTTGCCGGTGGTCGTGTTGACGGGGTCCATCGTGAAGCCCGTGGTCGGCTGCTCGCCGAAGGCCCGTGGCGGATCGATCGTCAGGGCGGTCCGGTCGGCCGAGACCCCCGCCGCCTGGAGGGCGGCGGCGAGCGCCGAGTCGGACACGGTCGAGACGTCGCCCTCTCCTCCGGCGGCCGCGAACGCGTCGGCCACGGTGTTGGCCCACGCGACGTCCTGGCCGTTGGCCTCGAGCCACTTCTCGAATCCCGTGACGAGTCCGCTCGCCTCGATCTCGCCCCACTTGCACCGCGACGCGAAGTCCGCGAGCTTGCCCCGCAGCGCGGCCGGCCGGCCCGTCAGCTCGGTGTCGAGCTGCGACGAGCCCGTGGCGAACGACCGGAGGTTCTCGGGTCGTGCCGACGAGGCGCCTCCGGCAGCGCCGCCCCCTGCAGCGCCGCCTCCAGATGCGGGCAGGGGCGTCTCCCGGGAACCGGTGGCGACGGTGGACGCCGGGAAGGTCGGCTCCTTCTCGGCCGGTTCGGTCGGCATGTCCTCTCCGCCGACGATGCCGTCCCACCACTTCTCGATGTCCGACCGGTTCTCCTGACGCTCCGTCCACTCGCGGGCGCGCTTGCGACGGGCGTTCTCCTTCTGCGCCGACTCCTTCATCGTGCCGACCCAGCTCGCGATGTCGCGGAGCGCGGCGACGATCTTGTCGCCGTCCGCCTTCGCGGTGTCCTGGTTCGCGCCGAAGATCTCCGAGAAGCGCCCGAGGAAGTCCTGCTCGGCCGTGGTCCGATACGACCGGCGCGAAGCCACCTGCCCCTCGATCGCCTCGGCCGATGCGTTGGCCTCGGTGACGAGAGCGTCCGCTGTCGCGTCGTCGAACGTCACTTCTTCGTTGCCGGTCGGATTCGCCACGATTCTCGTTCCCCCTGGTGATACGTCGTCTCGACGCCGTGTCCAACGAACGACTCGTCACGGATCCCGGCGTCCGCCCCCGCGCAAGACGCGCCCCCGGGGCTCGAACATGCCAACTGTACGGGCAGAGGCGCCTTCTGTCGCGATCCTCTCCACAGAGTGGTCGGTATCATCGCCGGATGATCGACTGGACCGTCCTCGGGCTCGTGGTGACCGCCGTCTCGGTCCTGGCCGCCGTGGGCGTGCCGCTCGCCGCCTCACTCCTCAGCCGGTCGCGTCGAGCGGCGGCACCAGACTCCCCCCCGCTGTTCACCACGCACCCCCCGCGCCTCGTGTCGGTCATGTTCGCCGTCGTCGGTCTGGCCTCGTTCTTCTTCGGTCTCGTGCTGGCGCTGCAGGTCCCCTTCACCGACGAGCCCGACGTCGCCGAGGGCTCGGCCATCGCCGGGGCACTGTGCGCCCTCGGGGCCATGGAGGTCCTCCTCTGGCGCGGCATCCGGCGCACGCGCCTCGACGTCCACGACGAAGGGCTCCTCGTGCAGTCCTGGTTCCGTCCGGCACGCTGGGTCCTGGTGAGCGACATCGCGTCGTACCGCCCTCTGCTCAGCCCGGGCGCCATCGACGGGTCGGGCATCGACGCCCGCGACGCCCGCCGCAAGCGCCTCTTCATCGCCAACCGGCGCGACGAGAACTACCGGAAGCTGCTCGACCACCTCGAGCGGCACACGCCCGAGGCGCTGGCCGACTTCCGAGGCCGTCCCCCGCGCTGACGCGTCACGGGGCCGACTGCGAGGCGTCGCTCAGGCCTCGAGGGCCCGCTCGAGGCGCTCGACCTTGCCGTCGAGCTCGCCGGTCCGCCCGGGGCGGATGTCGGCCTTGAGCACCAGCGAGACCCGACTGCCGAACGCGCCCACCGCCTCCGCGGCCTCCTTGACGACGGCCATGACCTCGTCCCAGTCGCCCTCGATCTCGGTGAACATCGAGGAGGTGCGGTTCGGCAGCCCGGAGTCCCGCACGACCCGCACGGCGGCGGCCACCGCGGCGTGCACGGAGTCGCCGTGGGCGTCGGGGTCGAGGTCTCCGGCGGGGGCACCGCCGCTGGGCGAGAGCGAGAAGGCGACGATCATGCGCTCATCCTGTCAGCGGCCGGGCCGCGGCGCACTCCCCCGAGGCGCCACAGCATGACGCACGCGACGACGAGCAGGGCGATCTCGCCGAGGTTCCGCAGCGTGATGACGACGAGCATCCACGGCTCGACCCGCAGCAGGTCGTCATAGAACCACGGGTAGATCAGCTGGGTCAGGGCGGCGATGCCGACCGCCAGCCCCGCCGCGAGTCGGAACGACGGCCCGCCGGCCCGCGACGTCACGAGCCCCACGACGACGGGCACGGCCAACCACGACACGAACTGCGGCGAACCGACCTTGTTGGTCACGATCAGCGCCGTCGTCAGCGCGAGAGCGAGCGGACCGAGGAGGTGCGGCGCGGCGACCCCCGCCAGTCGCGCCCGCAGACCGAGCAGCACCACGGCGCCCACCACCAGAGCCATGACCAGCGTGGCGGCCCTGGCCGCGAGACCGACCCCGTCGCCCTGCACCTGGAAGGTGAGGATCTGCTGGTCGTAGTACACGCCCGTGCCGGCCACCCCCGCCGCGGCGCGCCACAGCCAGGGGGTGGCCGCGGGCGACTCGATCTGCAGCCCCCGGCCCGCCTGCTGACCGACGAAGCCGAGCACGGTGACGCCGCTGCCGAGCGCCAGAGAGACGGCGACCACCACGACCGTCGTCGCGGCCGCGGCGACGACGATCGCGATGCCGCGACGGGAGGCCAGCATGGCGGCGGCGACCAGGGCGGCCGGCCAGACCTTCACCCACGCGGCGATCGTCAGCACGACCGAGGCCGCCACGGGGCGCTCGGCCACCAGCAGCAGACCGATAAGGGCGAGGGCCACGGTGACGGCGTCGATGCGCCCGAAGGCGATCGGACCGAGCGCGACCACGAAGAGCAGCCACCACCAGGCGGCGGTCGTCGTCGCCCGCGTCGTCCGCGTCGCCCGGCGCAGCAGGACGGCGAAGGCGATCGCGTCGAGGGCGATCACGACCAGCAGCCACACGGTGGCGTAGTCGGTCGAGCCGCCGAGTCGCGCGACGAGCATCGGTACGGCCGCCAGCAGCGGGTACACCCAGGCGACGTCGATCCCGACCCGGTCGCCGCCCGAGACGAAGTCGTCCATCCACGACCGGTAGACGGTGCGGACGTCGCCGAGCGACTGGTCGGGGCCGGCCAGCGCGACCCAGGCGACCACGAGGTGCACGACCGCGAAGGCCGTCCAGAGGACCACCCGCCGCTGTGCCAGCGTCGAGACGATCCGCCCCGTCGTCGTCCGCGCGCCGGGGATCTCAGGAGGCGCGGCGACGGTCATCCGGTCAGGCTAGCCGCCGCGCGTCACACGACGCCGCACAGCTCGGCGGTGTCGTCGGTCACCGTTATCCTCGGGGGCATGACCCGTACACCGTCGCGACTCGTCGCGTCCGTCGCCGCCGCCCTCCTCTCGATCGGCGTCCTGGCCGCCTGCGCGCCCACGTCCGACTCCGAGGGCTCGGACGGCGTCGGTGCCGTCACCGAGGGCGAGCTGACGATCGCCACCGGCGAGCCCGCCTACTCCCCCTGGGTGGAAGACGACGACCCGACCACCGGCGACGGCTACGAGTCCGCGCTCGCGTATGCCGTCGCCGATCGTCTCGGCTACGACCGCGACGACGTCGTCTGGGTGCGCGCCACCTTCGACGAGTCCATCGCCCCCGGCCCGAAGACCTTCGACCTCAACCTGCAGCAGTTCTCGATCACCGATCAGCGGGCCAGGGCGGTCGACTTCTCGTCGCCCTACTACGAGACCCGCCAGGCCGTCGTGACACTGCCGGGCTCGGCCGCCGAGGGCGCCACCAGCGTCGCCGACCTGACGGGGCTCGACATCGGGGCGCAGAGCGGCACGACGAGCTTCACCGCGGCCGAGTCGGTCATCGATCCCGACGGCGGCGTGCAGGCCTACAACTCGAACGACGACGCCAAGGCCGCCCTCGAGTCGGGGCAGGTCGATGCGATCGTGCTCGACGTCCCGACGGCGACCTACTTCGTCGAGGGCGGTATCGTCCTCGGTCAGCTGGCCGCGGTCGACGGCGCCAGCGACCAGCTCGGCATCGTCCTGCCGCTCGACAGCGCCCTCACCGACGAGGTCACGCAGGCCGTCGACGATCTGCGCGACGACGGCACGCTGGCCGAGCTGCAGCAGCAGTGGCTCGCCGACTACGACGTCTCGGACCTCTCGTAGCGCCCACCGCGATCGCCCCGGGGTCCGCCCCGATCAGCGATCTCGAACTGGGGCGACGGGCCTATCGCCGTCGCCAGTCGGTCCGCTCGGTGCTCGTCGCCGTCGTCAGCACGATCGTCTTCGCGGCCCTCGCCTGGTGGGCGGTCACCAGCACCCCGGGCTGGGAGCGCGTGAAATTCAGCTTCTTCGACGGCCCCACCCTGATCGCCGCCTGGCCTCGCGTGGTCGAGGGCCTCTGGCTGAACATCAGGGTGCTCGTGGTGGCGGCGATCGGCGTGGCGCTGCTCGCGACGCTGCTGTCCGCCCTCCGCACCCTCCGGGGCCCCGTGTTCTTCCCCGTCCGCGCGCTCGTCCGGGGCTACACCGACCTGTTCCGCGGGCTGCCGCTCATCATCGTCCTGTACCTCGTGGGCTTCGGTCTGCCGGGTCTCGGGCTCGGCATCCCGCGCCTCCCGGCCGAGTTCTGGGGCACGATCGCGCTCATCCTCACCTACTCGGCCTACGTCTCCGAGGTGGTGCGGGCCGGCATCGACGCCGTGCACCCCTCGCAGCGGCTGGCCGCGCGGTCGCTCGGTCTCGGTCATGCGAAGACCCTCCGTCTGGTGGTCTTCCCCCAGGCGATCCGCAAGGTGACGCCGGCGCTCATGAACGACTTCGTCTCGATGCAGAAGGACGTCGGGCTGATCTCCGTGCTCGGGGCGGTCGACGCGGTGCGCGCGGCCCAGATCGAGACGGCGACCGCCGCGAACTTCACGCCGTACGTGCTCGCAGGGCTGCTGTTCGTCGTGCTGGCCCTGCCGACACTGTGGCTGACGGACTGGCTGTCGGCGCGCCTCCGTCGTCGCGAACAGGCAGGGAGCGTCGTATGACCGGGTCACGCATCACAGGCGACGCCGGCCCCGGCCCCGAGGTCGTCCTCCGTCTCGAGGGCGTCCGCAAGTCGTTCGGCGCCACGACGGTGCTCGACGGCATCGACCTCGAGGTCGCCCGAGACGAGGTCGTCGCGCTGATCGGGGCGAGCGGCTCGGGCAAGTCGACGCTGCTTCGCACGATCAACCTCCTCGAGCCGATCGACGACGGTCGCATCGTGCTCGGCGGCGACGACATCAGCGACCCCCGGGTCAAGGCCGACGCGGTGCGCGCGCGGATCGGCGTGGTCTTCCAGCACTTCAACCTGTTCCCGCACCTCACCGTGCTCGAGAACGTGTCGCTGGCCAGTCGGCATGTCCTGCGTCGCCCGAAGGCCGAGGCCCACGCACGGGCCCGCGAGCTGCTCGAACGCGTCGGTCTCGGCGACAAGGCGGGCGCCTACCCCGACCGTCTCTCGGGCGGCCAGCAGCAGCGCGTCGCGATCGCCCGGGCCCTCGCCCCGCGTCCGACCCTGCTGCTGCTCGACGAGATCACGAGCGCTCTCGACCCCGAGCTGGTCGGCGAGGTGCTCGATCTGGTCCGCACCCTGAAAGAGGTCGGCACGACCATCGTCATGGCGACCCACGAGATGGCCTTCGCGCGCGACGTCGCCGACCGCGTGGTGTTCCTCGACGCCGGCCGCGTCGCCGAGCAGGGCCCGCCCGAACAGGTCTTCACGGCCCCGCGAACCGCACGGGCGAGGGAGTTCCTCACCCGCTTCACCGCCTGACGGGTGACTCCCAGCTGATTCCAGCCACCCCATAGACTCACCCGCCATCATCTCCACCAAGCCGTTCCGGCCCATGGCATCCGAGCCGACCCCGCGGCGTGGTCACGCCCAACCCGAGCCGACCCAGGAGACACGAACCATGAAGAAGAAGACCGGAATCATCATCGGAGTGGCGGCGGTCGTCGTCGTCGGCCTGGGCGTTACGGCGGCCGTCGCCGGCCCCGCCTTCTACCGCGACGTCATCGTCGGCGAGCCCGACGCCGCGCCCACCGTGTCACTCACCCCCGGCGCCAGCACGGTGGATCAGGGCCAGCTCACCGGCGACTGGTCGGTGGGCGAGGGCAGCTCGGCCGGCTACCGCGTCGACGAGGTGCTGAACGGCACCGACGTCACCGTGGTCGGCACCACCGATCAGGTCTCGGGCACCGTGACCGTCGACGGCACCGCCGTCACGGCGGCCGACATCACCGTCGACGTGGCGAGCATCGCCACCGACAGCGGCAACCGCGACGGGTACTTCCGTGACGACGCGATGGAGGTCGGCACCTACCCGACCGCCACCTTCACCCTGACCGACCCGATCGACGCCGCCGTGCCGTCCGACGGCCAGGTCGCGACGGTCCAGGCCACCGGCGAGCTGACCATGCACGGCGTCACGCAGACCGTCGAGGTGCCGCTCCAGGCCGCGCTCTCCGGCGACGGCGTCCAGGTCAGCGGCTCGATCCCCGTCACGTTCTCCGACTACGGCGTGACCGCGCCGAGCCTCGGCTTCGTCGAGGTCGAAGACCAGGGCACCGTCGAGTTCCTCGTGGCGGCGACCCCCGCCTCCTAGGCTCGCCGCCCTCTGCCCGTCACGATCGACGCGATCGTGGCGGGCAGTCCGTCGATCAGGCCCAGCACGGTGATCGGACCGCCGCCGCTCGCCCGCTCCGCCGCCAGGCCGTGGACGACCGCCGCCGTGGCGGCCAACCGCGCGAGGGCCTCGTCGTCGGCGGCGATCTCGTCGGCGTGCGTCGCGACGAGGGCGCCCAGAACTCCGCCGAGCGCGTCGCCCGCACCGGCCGTGGCCAGCCAGGTCGGAGCGCTCTCGGCGACCAGCAGCGTGCCACCGGGCGAGGCCACGTGGGTCCGGTGCCCCTTGACGAGCACGGTGCAGCCCCACTCCCCCGCCGCGCGGATCGCTGCGTCGCCCGGGTCGGCGGCCACGTCAGCGACCTCGCGACCAGACGCCCGCGCCAGCTCTCGGAAGTGCGGTGTCAGCACCACGGGCCCGGTGGCCTCGTCGCGCACCGAGAGGGCGCCGGCGTCGAGCACGAGCGGCAGCCCCGAGGAGGCGCCGGTCGCGAACCCCTCGCGGGTCTCGTCGTCGAGGTGGTCGGGGTCGACACCGGAGCCGAGCAGCCAGGCCTGGACCCGCCCCGGGCTGGTGACGGCCTCGGGTCGGCGATGCAGCACGAAGTCCGACGCGCGCGCCGGACCCAGGTAGCGGAGCATGCCGAGCCCCGTGTGCAGCGCCGCCTCGACGCCCAGCACGGCGGCGCCGGGGTACGCGCTCGAGCCGGTGACGACGCCGAGCACGCCGCGGCTGTACTTGTCGTCGTCGGCCGCGGGCACGGCGATCCAGTCGGCGGCGTCGGCGGGGGTCCACGGCACGAAGTCGGTCATGCCGTCGACGCTAGTCGCCGCGCCTCGGTCGCCGCGCGTCGGTCGCCGCGCGTCCGGTCGCGACCCGAGGGCAGCCGCGCCCTTCCCCGCTGCACCGCGCCCGAGGGAACATCCCGCCCCCGCGTACCGTTGCACCCCGACGACGATCCACCATCGAAAGGCGATGACCCCACTCGTGACCCAGACGGCAGCGACACCCACGACCACCCCGCAGACCTCCGCGCAGAACGGCGACGAGGTCGGCGACCGCCCCCTCGGACTCTTCGATCCGATCACGCTGCGCGGACAGAGCTTCCGCAACCGGCTCTGGGTCGCGCCCATGTGCCAGTACTCGGCCGAGCGCGAAGACGGCGTCCCGACCGACTGGCACCTCGTGCACCTTGGTGCGCTGGCCCGAGGAGGCGCGGGTGCGGTGATCGCGGAGGCCACGTCGGTCACCCCCGAGGGCCGCATCTCTCCCCAGGATCTCGGTCTCTGGAACGACGAGCAGCTCGAGGCGTTCCGCCCGATCACGGCGTTCATCCGGTCGCAGGGCTCCGTGCCCGGCGTCCAGCTGGCGCACGCCGGTCGCAAGGCGTCGACGTTCCGCCCGTGGAGCGCCGAGCAGGGCACCGTGCCGGCCGACCGGGGCGGCTGGCAGACGGTCGCACCGTCCGCCGTCGCCTTCGAGGGCTACGACGAGCCTGTGGCCCTGACCACCGCCGAGGTCGGCGGTCTGGTCGAGGCGTTCCGTGTCGCCGCTCGCCGCTCGGTCGACGCCGGCTTCGAGCTGATCGAGCTGCACGCCGCCCACGGCTACCTGCTGCACCAGTTCCTCTCGCCGCTCAGCAACGAGCGCACCGACGAGTACGGGGGCTCCCTCGAGAACCGGGCGCGCCTCCTGCTCGAGGTCGTCCGGGCCGTGCGCGCCGAGGTCGGCGACGACTACCCGCTGCTCGTGCGCTTCAGCGCCACGGACTGGGCCGAGGGCGGCTGGGACGAGGACGACACCGCGACCGTGGCCGCGTGGTCGCGCGAGGCGGGTGCCGACCTGTTCGACATCTCGACCGGCGGCCTGGTCGCCGGGGTCAGCATCCCGGTCGGCCTCGGCTACCAGGTGCGTTTCGCCGAGCACGTCCGCACGCAGGCCGAGGTCGAGACCGGCGCGGTCGGCCTCATCGTCGGGGCCGAGCAGGCCGACGAGATCGTCGCGAGCGGTCGGGCCGACGTGGTGCTGATGGCGCGCGAGTTCCTCCGCGACCCGCACTTCCCGTTGCGGGCCGCCGCCGAGCTCGGGGTCGAGCTCGACTACGTGCCGGCGCAGTACCAGCGCGCACCCTTCCGCGCGCGCTGACCCGCCGCGCCAGCCGCGGCCGCGGCCCGCAGTTCATCGAAGTGACGCGAACAGGGCCCTCAGTCACCCCGAGGGCCCCTTTTGCGTCACCTCGACGCTGGTCCCCAACCTGCGCCCATCGAGGTGACGCAGAAGGGGCCTTCGCTCACCCCGAGGGCCCCTTTCGCGTCACCTCGACGCCGCCGCCAGCAACCCCGCCCATCGAGGTGACGCAGAAGGGGCCCCCAGCCATGCTGGGGGCCCCTTCTGCGTCACATGGACGCCGCGGCGCGGTCAGCGACCGCGTCGCGTGGCGTCCTGAACCTCGCCGATGAGCTCCTCCAGGATGTCCTCCAGAAAGAGCACACCCTCGGTCGTGCCGTACTCGTCGAACGACCGCGCGACGTGCACGCCGCTGCGGCGCATGGTCGCCAGGGCGTCCTCCAGGTCGGTGCCCCGGTAGATCGAGATGAGTTGTCTGATCCGCTTCGGCGGCACAGGGTCGCCGAACTCGTCGTCGTCGAGGTCGAGCACGTCTTTGAGGTGCAGGTAGCCCGTCGGGTCGCCCTGGTCGTCGACCAGCACATAGCGCGAGAAGCCGTTCTGCGCGACGGCCCGCTCGACGTCCGACGGCGTCGCGTCTTCGGGCAGGGTGACGAGGCCCGGCATGGGCACGGCCACGTCGGAGACCTTCTTCTCGGTGAACTCGAACGCCGCCTGGACGGTGCCGCTGGCGTCGGTCAGGGTGCCCTCGCGGCGGGACTGCGCGACGATGTTGGCGACCTCGTCGACGGTGAAGGCGCTGGCGGCTTCGTCTTTCGGTTCGACCTTGAACGCCCGCAGCACCGTGTTCGCCGACCAGTTCAGCGAGACGACGACCACGTGCAGCACGCGTGCGATGGCGACGAGCGGCGGCGCGAGCATCAGCGCTGCGCGGTCGGGCAGCGAGAACGAGATGTTCTTCGGCACCATCTCGCCGAACACCACGTGCAGGAACGACACGAGCACCAATGTGATGACGAAGCCCACGACGCTCACGAGCTCGGGGCTCAATCCGGTCAGACCGAGCGGCCCCTCCAGGAGGTGGTGGATCGACGGCTCGGACACGTTCAAGATGAGCAGCGAGCAGATGGTGATGCCCAGCTGCGTCGTCGCGAGCATCATCGTGGCGTGCTCCATCGCCCAGAGGGTCGTGCGCGCGGCGCGGCTGCCAGCCTCGGCCAGGGGCTCGATCTGCGACCGTCTGGCCGAGATGACGGCGAACTCGGCCCCGACGAAGAACGCGTTGCCCATCAGCAGCAGCACGAGCCAGACGATGCCCAACCAGTCGCCGCTCATCGGACGGCCTTCCGGTCGGCGGACGACCCGCGAGGGGTCGCCGCAGCGGTGGCCGAGGAGGCGCGGGTCGGGTCGACCGGCACCGCACCCGACCCGTCGACCGGGTCGTCGTCCGTGGCGGGCGTGAAGCGGATCCGATCGATCCGACGCCCGTCGAGCCGCTCGACGCGGAACGCGCCGGCCTCGGTCTCGACGACGTCGCCCGCCGAGGGCAGGTGTCCGAGCTCGCTCATCAGCCATCCTCCGACGGTCTCGTACGGGCCGTCCTCCGGCACCTTGACGGAGGCGCGCTCGAGCAGCTCGTCGGGGCGGAGCAGACCCGGGAAGGTCAGCCAGTTGCGTGATCGGACGACGTCGACGCGGCTGCGGTCGTGCTCGTCCGACACCTCGCCGACCAGTTCTTCGATGAGGTCCTCGAGGGTGACGACCCCGGCGGTGCCGCCGTACTCGTCGACGACGACCGCCATCTGGTAGCCCCTGCCCCTGACCTCGGTCAGCAGGTTGTCGAGGGTCATGGTCTCGGGCACTCGCACGGCGTCGGTCTGCAGGGCCGAGACGGGCACGTCGGCGCGACGCTCACGAGGGACCGACACGGCCTGCTTGACGTGCACGAGGCCCACGACGTCGTCGATGCCGTCGTCGGTCACCGGGAATCTCGAGTAGCCCGTCCGTCGGGCCAGCTGCAGCACCGTCTCGGCGCTGTCGGTGCGCGAGACGGACGACAGCCGGGGTCGCGGGGTCATCACGTCGGAGGCGGTGTGATCGCTGAAGGCCAGCGTGCGAGAGAGCAGCGTCGCGGTGTCGGCCTCGAGGCTGCCCTCGGTCGCCGATCGACGCACGAGCGACGAGAGCTCTTCGGCCGTCCGTGCACCGGAGAGCTCCTCCTTGGGTTCGACGCCGATCGCGCGGAGGATGCCGTTCGCGGTGTTGTTGAGCAGCGCGACGGCGGGCTTGAAGACCGTGGTGAACCCGACCTGGAACGGCATGACGAGCTTCGCCGTCTTGAGCGGGAGGGCCAGAGCGAAGTTCTTGGGCACGAGCTCGCCGATGATCATCGAGAGCAGGGTCGCGACCACGATCGACACGATCGGCGCCGCGATCGTCACGGCGGCCTCCGGGACGCCCGCGCCCACAAGCGGAGGCGAGATCAGTCGCGAGATCGCCGGCTCCATCGTGTAACCGGTGAGCAGCGTCGTCAGCGTGATGCCGAGCTGCGCGCTCGACAGGTGCGTCGAGGTGATGCGCAGGGCCCCGATGGTGGTCGTGAGCCCCTTCTCGCCCTTGCCCTGTCGGGATTCGAGCTCGGACCGGTCGAGGTTGACGAGCGAGAACTCGCTCGCGACGAACAGCCCGGTGCCGATGGTGAGGAGGAGGCCGAAGCCGAGGAGGATCCACTCGTTCACGACGAACGGTCACCTCGCTCGGAACGGTGCGGGAGGGGGGTCGTCGACGCGATCGGCGTCGGAGACGGAGGGTCGTCCATAGACGGAAGAGCTTACGGCACTCGCGCGCCCCTCGGGGCCTCTTCTCACCAGCCGACCGGCAGGGCCTTCCCCTCCTCGTAGCCTGCGGCGGACTGCACGCCGACGAGGGCGCGTTCCGCGAACTCGGGCACCGAACGGGCCCCGGCGTAGGTGAACGAGCTGCGGACGCCCGACGTGATCATGTCGAGGAGGTCCTCAACCCCGGGGCGCAGCGGGTCGAGGTAGATCTTCGACGACGAGATCCCCTCGGCGAACAGGGTCTTGCGAGCCAGCTCGTAGGGGTCGAGTCGTTCGAAGCGACCCTGCACCGCCTTGGTCGAGGCCATGCCCCAGCTCTCCTTGTAGAGGCCGCGCTCGTCGCTTGCCAGATCGCCGGGGGCCTCGATCGTGCCGGCGAACCACGAGCCGATCATCACCGAGGCTGCTCCGGCGGCGAGCGCCAGCGCGACGTCGCGGGGGTAGCGGACGCCGCCGTCGGCCCAGACGTGGGCTCCGAGGGCCTTCGCGGCGGCCGCCGTCTCGAGCACCGCCGAGAACTGGGGCCGCCCGACCGCGGTCATCATGCGGGTGGTGCACATCGCGCCGGGACCGACGCCCACCTTGACGATGGTCGCCCCGGCGCCGACCAGGTGATGGACGGCCTGCTCGGTGACCACGTTGCCGGCCACGATGGGCAGGCCGAGCCCGAGCGCCGAGACGGCAGCGATGGCCTTGACCATGCCGTCCTGGTCGCCGTGCGCGGTGTCGATGACGAGCACGTCGACGCCGGCCGCGGCGAGCGCCTTGGCCTTCTCGGCCACGTCGCCGTTGATGCCGACGGCCGCGGCGACGCGGAGCCGCCCACCGGCGTCGAGCGCGGGCTGGTAGAGGGTCGAGCGGAGGGCGCTCTTCCGGCTGACGGTTCCGACGACGCGGCCGTGCCGGAGCACCGGGGCGAAGTCGAGGTCGGCGGCGACGAGGCGGTCGAACGCCGCGCGGGGGCCCTCGACGTCGTCGGCGTCGAGCGAGGTCAGCGCGCCGTGGAGGAGGTCGCCGAGCACGGCGTCGCGGGGGGCCGTCGCGAGGCGGGAGGCGGCGATGCAGCCGAGGTAGGCGCCGTCCGCGTCGTGCAGGACGATGCCGTGGCCCTCGACGGCGGGGACGGTCGACAGCGCGGCGTCGACCGTCTGGCCGGCGTCGAGCGTGTAGGGGGTGTCGTACTCGACCGGTTGGCTCTTGACCCAGCGGATGGCGGCGTCGAGCTGCTGGAGGGGCATGTCCTGAGGGAGGACCCCGAGACCGCCCCGCCGGGCGAGCGTGGCCGCCAGGCGGGGCCCGGTGACCGAGTTCATGTTCGCCGAGACGACCGGGATGGTGGCACCGGTGCCGTCGCCGGGGGCGAGCGACACGTCGAGGCGACTCGTCACCGACGACCGGCTGGGCACCAGGAACACGTCGGAGTAGGTCAGGTCGTGGGTCGGCGTCGTCTCGTAGAACCTCATGCGGACAACGTTAATCCCTGTGAGTCCGAGAGCCCCGGAGCGCGGTAAGCGTTTAAGCTGGGTCGAGGCGGGCCCCTCGGGGCCCCACCTGATCAACAATCAACGGAGAGTGGGCGATCGGCAGTGACTAGCCACGTGACGGGAACGACGGACGACGGCGCGGCGGCCGAGTTCGGGGCCAACGAGTGGTTGGTCGACGAGCTCTACGAGCAGTGGGTGGTCGACAAGAACTCGGTCGACGAATCGTGGTGGCCCGTGCTCGAGGCGTACAGCCCCTCCGAGACCTCGTCCGAGTCGACGCCGACCACCGCTCCCCCGCAGACGGACGCCGCCACCCCGGCGGCGGCCCCGGCCCCCGCACCCGACCAGGCCCCGAGCGACGGCGCTCCGGCCAAGAAGTCGGTCGCGGCCCGCACGACCTCCGTCGAGCCCGCCAAGAAGCCGATCCCGGCCGAGGCTCCGAAGAAGAAGAAGGAGCCGGCACGGGCCGAGTCCACCGCCGAGCAGCCGACGCCCGAGCCCGTGAACACGGTCGCACCGCTGCGGGGCATGGCCAAGTCGCTGGCGACGAACATGGACGCGAGCCTCTCCGTCCCGACCGCGACCAGCGTTCGGACGATCCCGGCGAAGCTGATGATCGACAACCGGATCGTCATCAACAACCACCTCAAGCGGGCGCGCGGCGGCAAGATCTCGTTCACGCACCTCATCGGCTGGGCCCTCGTCCAGGCCCTGAAGGAGTTCCCGAGCCAGAACGTCTTCTACGACGAGGTCGACGGCAAGCCCTCGATCGTCACTCCCCCGCACATCAACGTCGGTCTCGCGATCGACATCCCGAAGCCCGACGGCACGAGGGCGCTGCTCGTGCCCGGCATCAAGCAGGCCGACGAGATGCACTTCGGCGAGTTCCTCCAGGCCTACGAGGACGTCGTCAAGCGGGCTCGCGACAACAAGCTCGCCGCCGCCGACTTCCAGGGCAACACGATCTCGCTGACCAACCCGGGCGGCATCGGCACCGTCCACAGCGTGCCGCGCCTGATGAAGGGCGCCGGGTCGATCATCGGCGCCGGGGCGCTCGACTACCCGGCCGAGTTCCAGGGGTCGGCGTCGAAGACCCTGGTCGAGCTCGGCATCGGCAAGACCATCACCCTGACGAGCACGTACGACCACCGTGTCATCCAGGGAGCCGGCTCCGGCGAGTTCCTCAAGAAGGTCCACGAGCTGCTCATCGGTCAGCGCGGCTTCTACGAGGACATCTTCGCGGCGCTGCGGATCCCCTACGAGCCGATCCGCTGGAACCCCGACATCAACGTCAACATCGCCGAGCGCATCAACAAGACGGCGCGCGTGCAGGAGCTGATCAACAGCTACCGGGTCAGAGGTCACCTGATGGCCGACATCGACCCGCTCGAGTACCGCCAGCGCACGCACCCCGACCTCGCGATCGAGAGCCACGGACTCACCTTCTGGGATCTCGACCGCGAGTTCGTCACCGGCGGCCTGGGCGGCACGACGAACCTCCTGCTCCGCGACATCCTCGGCATCCTCCGCGACTCGTACTGCCGCACGATCGGCATCGAGTACATGCACATCCAGGACCCTGCGCAGCGCAAGTGGGTCCAGGACCACGTCGAGGTCCCCTACGTGAAGCCGTCGCACGACGAGCAGATGCGCATCCTCGCGAAGCTCAACGAGGCCGAGGCGTTCGAGACGTTCCTGCAGACGAAGTACGTCGGGCAGAAGCGCTTCAGCCTCGAGGGCGGCGAGTCGACCATCTCCCTGCTCGACACGGTGCTGCAGCAGGCCGCTCGCGAGGGCCTCGACGAGGTCGCCATCGGTATGGCCCACCGCGGTCGTCTGAACGTCCTCACCAACATCGCCGGCAAGACCTACGGTCAGATCTTCCGCGAGTTCGAGGGCACCCAGGACCCGAAGACCGTCCAGGGCTCCGGCGACGTCAAGTACCACCTCGGCACCGAGGGCGAGTTCACGAGCGCGACGGGCGAGACCATCCCGGTCTACATCGCCGCGAACCCCTCGCACCTCGAGGCCGGCGACGGCGTGCTCGAGGGCATCGTCCGCGCCAAACAGGACCGCGGCGCCTCCGGGGTCTTCGGCACGCTGCCCATCCTGATCCACGGCGACGCCGCCATGGCCGGGCAGGGCGTCGTCGTCGAGACGCTGCAGATGTCGCAGCTGCGCGGCTACCGCGTCGGCGGCACGATCCACCTGGTGATCAACAACCAGGTGGGCTTCACGACCCCGCCGTCCGAGTCGCGGTCGTCGGTCTACTCGACCGACGTCGCGAAGACCATCCAGGCTCCCGTCTTCCACGTGAACGGCGACGATCCCGAGGCCGTGGCGCGGGTGGCGGAGCTCGCCTTCGCCTACCGCCAGCAGTTCAAGCGCGACGTCGTGATCGACCTCGTCTGCTACCGCCGCCGGGGCCACAACGAGGGCGACGACCCCTCGATGACCCAGCCGCTGATGTACAACCTCATCGAGGAGAAGCGCAGCGTCCGCACGCTGTACACCGAGGCCCTCGTCGGCCGAGGCGACATCACGCGAGACGAGTACGACGGCGCCCACCGCGACTTCCAGGATCGACTCGAGCGGGCCTTCGCCGAGACGCACGCCGCCCAGACCGGGTCGATCCCCGTCATCACCGGCGATGCGCACGACGTCGCCGACCTCGAGCGCCCGGCGACCCAGCGCGACGACAGCGCCGGCGAGCCCGAGTCGACGGCGATCTCCCTCGAGCTGCTGCACCGCATCGGCGACGCGCACGACAACCCGCCCGAGGGCTTCGTCGTGCACCCGAAGCTCCAGCAGCTGCTGAAGAAGCGCGTCGACATGAGCCGCAACGGCAACATCGACTGGGCCTTCGGCGAGCTGCTCGCGATGGGCTCGATCGTCACGGAGGGCACGCCCGTGCGTCTCGCCGGCCAAGACAGCCGACGCGGCACCTTCGTGCAGCGCCACTCCGTGCTGCACGACCGTGAGAACGGCCAGGAGTGGCTGCCCCTGCAGTACATCTCCGACGACCAGGCCAAGCTCTGGATCTACGACTCCCTGCTCAGCGAGTACGCGGCGATGGCCTTCGAGTACGGCTACTCGGTCGAGCGCGCCGACGCCCTCGTCATGTGGGAGGCGCAGTTCGGCGACTTCGCGAACGGCGCCCAGACGGTCGTCGACGAGTTCATCTCGAGCGCCGAGCAGAAGTGGGGGCAGCGCTCGAGCGTCGTCCTCCTGCTGCCCCACGGCTACGAGGGCCAGGGCCCCGACCACTCGTCGGCCCGTATGGAGCGCTTCCTCCAGCTGTGCGCCGAAGACAACATGACGATCGCCCGGCCGTCGACCCCCGCGTCGTACTTCCACCTGCTGCGCCGTCAGGCCTACGCTCGCCCCCGCCGGCCGCTGGTGGTCTTCACGCCGAAGGCCATGCTGCGACTGCGCGGTGCGACCAGCGGCGTCGACGACTTCACGACCGGCCGCTTCGAGCCCGTGCTCGACTGCACCCGCGTCTCCGACCCGTCGACGACGAAGCGCGTCGTGCTGCACAGCGGCAAGATCCACTACGACCTCGCCGCCGAGCTCGACAAGCGGGGCGTGCAGAACGACGTCGCGCTCGTCCGACTCGAGCAGCTCTACCCCTTGGCCCTCGACCGCATCCGCGAGGTGCTGGCGCAGTACCCCGAGGCCGAGCTGTTCTGGGCGCAAGAGGAGCCCGAGAACCAGGGCGCCTGGCCGTTCGTCGTGCTCGAGCTGCAGAAGCACCTCGACCGCCGCATCACGGTGGCTTCGCGCCCGGCGTCCGCGTCTCCGGCTGCCGGGTCGACCAAGGCCAGCGCCCGCCAGCAGACCGAGCTGATCGAGAAGGCGCTCACGCTGTAGGCACGGTTCATCGCTCGACGACGGGGCGCAGCATCGCACGATGCTGCGCCCCGTCTCTCTGTCGCCCCGTCTCTCTGTTACCACGACAAACTGATATGTCTATGATATTTTGCATACATGACGTTTCATCAGCCTGCTCGACGCGATCCCGGCACCACGACACGTGAGACGTGGACGGACACCGTGCGGGGAGCCTGCATCGTGCTGGTCGTCCTGTTCCACTACGTCGTCCTGCAGCAGAACGCGCATCTCGTTCCGGCTCCGCTGGTGTGGCTGAACGACGCGATGGCGCCCTTCCGCATGCCCCTGCTGATGGTGTTGAGCGGCCTCTTCGTCCCCGCATCGCTGCGCCACGGGCCATGGCGCTTCGTCACGCGACGTCTGGCGGGGGTGGCGTGGCCCCTCGTCGTCTGGTCGCTGATGTCCTGGGGCATCCAGGTCGTCGCGGCGAACGGCTCGGCAGTGCTGAGCTCACCGGTCGAGTCACTGCTCAGCACGCGGCTGGCCGCGCCGGCGGGTGTGTGGTTCCTGGCGTATCTGCTGGTCTTCTCCGCCATCGCCCTGCTCACGAGGCGCCTGCCGCCGACGATCGTGGCCGTCGGGGCCTGGTCGATCGCCCTCGTCACGCCCCGCGTCGGCACCGACCCCGAGATCGACCGCTTCTTCGTCCTCCTGGCCTTCTTCATGGGCGGCGTCGCCCTCACCCGCCTGCCGAGCCGCCTGGTCGCCGTCGCGAGGACGCCGCAGGCCGTCGTCGTCAGCGCCGTCGCGGCCGCCGCCTGCGTCGCCATCGCCGTCGCGCGGGGCACCGCCGAGGTGCACTACCTGCCCAGCATGGCGCCCGCGGTCGCCGTCGGGATGATCGCCATCGTGCGGGCGGCTCAGGCCCTCCAGCACCGTCGGGTGTCGAGACTGCTCGCCGTCGTCGGCCGTCGCAGCGTGGTCTACTACCTCTCGCACTTCGTCGGGTTGGCGATGGCCGTCGCCGTCACCGAGCGCGTGGGGGCCACGAGCCTCAGCTGGACGGTGCTCGGCATCGGCCTGTCGTTCGGCGTCGGGGTCGCCCTGCACGCGCTCGTCACCGTCGTGCCTCCGGCGGACATCCTCTTCCGCTGGCCGACTCCTGCCGGCTCGCGAGCGCGGCGGCGGGCGAGCGCCGCGCGATCAGATGAGCTTCGAGTAGCGGACGCCGGCCTCGTGGTACCCGCGCTTGCGGTAGAACCGGCTGGCGGTGTCGGTCGCGGCTGCGCCGACGGCGTTGACGACACGGGCGCCGTGCCCGTGGGCCCAGGTCTCGACGTGCCCGAGGAGGTGCGAGCCGAGTCCGTCGCGACGTCCGACCTCGGAGACCACCAGCAGCAGCAGCTCGGCCGTGGGTGAGTCGTCGTTGTAGGCCCAGACGATGCGCCCGCCGGCGACGGCGGTGATGCGGTCGTCGGCGTCGCGCACGACCCAGGTCTCATGACCGCCGTCGATCGACAGGCGCCCGAGCCGGGCCGACAGGACGTCGGAGTCGAGGGTGTAGCCGAGGAGGCGGATCAACGACACGAGGTCGTCGAGGTCGCGAGCGGTCGGAGTACCGAGGGGCTGCACCGGTGCGGTCATGCACCGACGCTAGCGCAGGCCCGCCGCCCGTGACGACCGGCGGCGGAGGGGGCCGGCCGACCCGTGCCTCCTCGGCGCCCGCGGGTTCTAGCGGTGAGCCGACTGCAGCTCGCGCAGTCGCGCGAGCACCGTAGAACGCAGGTCTTCGGGCGCCGTCTCGCGGCAGGCCCGCTGCACGGCCTCGGTCAGGACCACCCCGACCTCGTGCTCGCCCGCGCAGTCGCCGCAGGTCGCCATGTGCTCACGGATGTCGGCCGCGTCTTCGCGGCACAGCTCGTCGTGCAGATATTCTTCGAGTTCGGCCTTGGCCTTGTCGCAACCGCAGTCGGTCATTTCTTGCTGCCCTTCGATGTCGTGCCCACCGGCACCTCGATACCGCGACCGCGCGCGTAGTCGGCCAGCAGCTCGCGGAGCAGACGGCGACCGCGGTGGAGACGGCTCATGACCGTGCCCACGGGGGTCTTCATGATGTCGGCGATCTCCTGATACGAGAACCCCTCGACGTCGGCGAAGTAGACGGCCATGCGGAAGTCCTCGGGGACCTTCTGCAGGGCGTCCTTCACGGCGCTGTCGGGCAGGTGGTCGATCGCCTCGGCCTCCGCCGAGCGGGTGCTGCCGGAGGCGCGGGTCGCCGATTCGGCGCCGCCCATCTGCCAGTCTTCGAGCTCGTCGATCGTGCCCTGGTAGGGGTCGCGCTGCTTCTTGCGGTAGGTGTTGATGAACGTGTTGGTCTGGATGCGGTACAGCCAGGCCTTGAGGTTGGTGCCCTGCGTGAACTGCGAGAACGCGGCGAAGGCCTTGACGAACGTCTCTTGGACGAGGTCGGCGGCGTCGGCCGGGTTGCGGGTCATCCGCATTCCCGCGGCGTAGAGCTGATCCATGAACGGCAGAGCCTGCTCTTCGAAGAGCGCCCGCAGATCGGGTTCGCCGACGGAGGCCTCGTCGACCGCCTCGACGACGGCGTCGACGGTCTCGGCGGCCGGAGCCGTCGCGCCGGTCGACTCGCTCGTCACGGCGGGCCGTGCCGTCGCGCCGGTGGGCTCTGAAGTGGGCTCGTCGCCCTCGAGGGTGATCATCACGGCCGATTCTAGTTCGGCCACGGTGATCTCTCTCGGTGCAAGTGCTGTCGGCACAGGTCCTCCCGCTGTTCGTTGCATTACGGTGGTGAACCGATGCAGGTCTTCAGGTATTCCGGCCCCGAGTTCAGTCCCTACGACGAGGGCCGCGCCCCCGAGGTGGACGACGGTCGCTGGGTCGCGCCCCGGGCGACCGGGCCGCTCCGCGCCTCCTTGTCGCTGCCGGGGTCGAAGTCGCTGACCAACCGCGAGCTCGTGCTCTCGGCGCTCGCCTCCGAGCCCTCCACGCTGCGACTGCCGCTGCACTCGCGCGACACCGATCTCATGGTGCAGGCCCTGCGGGGTCTCGGTGTGCGCATCGACGAGGTCGCGAACGACGAGCCGTTCGGCCCCGACTACCTGATCACCCCGTCCGAGCTGACCGGCGGTACGAGCGTCGACTGCGGGCTCGCCGGCACGGTCATGAGGTTCCTGCCGCCGGTCGCCGCACTCGCCCTGGGGCCCGTCTCATTCGACGGCGACGCCAGCGCACGACGCCGCCCCATGACGACCACCGTCGACTCGCTGCGCGCCCTGGGCGTCGACGTGTCCGACGACGGTCGCGGCGCCCTGCCCTTCAGCCTGTACGGCACCGGCGAGGTCGAGGGCGGCGAGGTCGAGATCGACGCCTCCGCCTCGAGCCAGTTCGTCTCGGGCCTGCTGCTCTCGGCACCGCGCTTCAGCCGCGGCCTGAGCCTCCGGCACACCGGCGAGCGGCTGCCGAGCCTGCCGCACATCGAGATGACCATCGAGACCCTGGCCCGACGCGGCGTCGAGGTCGAGTCGCCCGAGCTCGGCGTCTGGCGGGTCGCACCCGGCCCGATCTCGGGCCGCGACGTCACGATCGAACCCGACCTGTCGAACGCCGCGCCGTTCCTGGTCGCGGCCCTGGTCGCCGGGGGCACCGTGTCGATCCGTCACTGGCCCACCGAGACCACGCAGGTGGGCGCCGACCTGATCGAGCTGCTGCCCCTCTGGGGCGCGACCGTCACCCTCGACGGCGACACGCTCACCGTCGACGGCGGCGTCGGCCTGATCGGCGGGGGCTCGCTGCCCGGCGTCGACGTCGACCTCTCGCGCGGCGGCGAGCTGGCGCCCGCGCTCGTCGCCCTGGCCGCCCTCGCGTCCGGGCCCAGCACGATCACGGGCATCGGTCACCTCCGTGGGCACGAGACGGATCGCCTCGCGGCCCTCGCGGCCGAGATCACGGCGCTCGGCGGGTCGGTCGAAGAGCTCGACGACGGTCTGCACCTCGAGCCGTCGCCGCTGCACGCGGGCCAGTGGCGCAGCTACGAAGACCACCGCATGGCCACAGCCGGCGCGATCATCGGTCTCGCGGTCGACGGCGTCGAGATCGACGACGTCGGCGTGACGTCGAAGACGCTGCCCCAGTTCGTCGAGCTCTGGGACGACCTCCTCGGTCGGCGGTCGCCTGCGCGCCCGGCCGACATCGACCTGCTCGGATTCCTGTGAGGCACGCGGCATGAGCTGGTGGACGGACGGCGACGACGCCGACGAGGGCGACTACGCCCAGTACGACGAGAGCTCGGTGCGGGTGCGCCCGAACCCGAAGGGCAACAAGCCGCGCACGAAGCAGCGCCCGGCCTACGCTAACGCCGACGAGGGCGTCGTGTGGACGGTCGACCGCGGCCGCTACGGCGTGCTGATGGACGCCGGCACGCCCGACGAGCGTGAGATCACGACGGCACGCGCCCGCGAGCTGGGCAAGAAGTCGGTCGTCACCGGCGACCGCGTCGACGTGGTCGGCGACACCTCCGGTGCGGAGGGCTCGCTGGCCCGCATCGTCCGGGTGCGCGAGCGCACGACGCTGCTGCGACGCAGCGCCGACGACAGCGACGCCGTCGAGCGCGTGATCGTGGCGAACGCCGACCAGATGCTGATCGTCGTCGCGGCCGCCGACCCCGAACCCCGCCCCCGTCTCGTCGACCGCTACCTGGTCGCCGCGTTCGACGCGGGCGTCGAGCCCATCCTCTGCATCACCAAGACCGACCTCGCCGACCCCGCGCCGTTCGCCGCGCACTTCTCGTGCCTCGATCTGCGGATCGTGACCAGCACCTCCTCGGCCTTCGATGCGGGGCCCGACGGCGAACCGTCGGCCGTGCTCGACGAGCTGCGCGAGATCCTCGACGGGCACGTGACCGTCACCGTCGGGCACTCGGGGGTCGGCAAGTCGACGCTCGTCAACGCCCTCACGGGGTCGCAGCGCGAGGTCGGCGTCGTCAACGCGGTCACGGGCCGCGGGCGTCACACGTCGTCGTCGACGGTGTCGTTCAAGGTGCCGACCGGCGGTTGGATCGTCGACACCCCCGGCGTGCGCTCGTTCGGCCTCGGTCACGTCGACCCCGAGAACATCCTCCGGTCGTTCGCCGCGCACGCCATCCCCGCCGCCGGCGAACCCGCCGACGGCATCCCGCTCGCCGAGGCCCACGACTGGGAGATCGTCGACCGGGTCGAGGCGGGCGAGCTCGGCGACGTCGGTCGCGAGCGTCTCGCCTCGCTGCAGTCGCTGCTCGCGTCGAAGGGCGGCGTCACCGCGCGCGACCAGGCGGCCGCCGCCGACGACGCCCGCGACGACGAACGCGGCTGACCCCCGAGGCCGAGCCGAGGAGGCGCGGGTCGGCACCGCCCCGCTGGGTACGCTGGCACCGTGACCGACCCCACCCCCGCCTCCTCCCCCTGGGCCGACGATCTGGCGCTCGCGCTCGAGCTGGCCGATCTGGCCGACTCGATCAGCACCGAGCGGTACCGGTCGGCCGACCTGCACGTGTCGCTGAAGCCCGACCGCAGTCACGTGACGGACGCCGATCAGGCGGTCGAGCGGGCGATCCGCGAGCGCGTCGCGTCCGCCCGCCCCGGTGACACCTTCTACGGCGAGGAGTACGGGCACGACGCCCCGTCGCATCGGCAGTGGGTCGTCGATCCGATCGACGGCACCGCCAACTTCCTCCGCGGGGTGCCGGTCTGGGCGTCGCTCATCTCGCTCGTGGTCGACGGCGTGCCCGTGGTCGGCGTCGTCAGCGCCCCGATGCTCGCCCGCCGGTGGTGGGCCACGCAGGGCGGCGGCGCCTTCTCGACCGAGCACGAAGGGCCGTTGCGCGTCTCGGGCGTCGCCGACCTCGCCGACGCGTCGATCAGCTTCAACGGGCTCGAGTACTGGATCGACGCCGGGCGTCTGCCCCAGCTGCTCGATCTGACCGGCCGGGTCTGGCGCACCCGCGCCTACGGCGACTTCTGGTCGTACATGCTGCTCGCCGAGGGCGCACTCGACATGGCCGGCGAGTTCGACCTGCAGCCCTACGACATGGCGGCGCTCGTGCCCATCGTCGAGGAGGCGGGCGGGCGGTTCACGAGCGCCGACGGACGTGACGGCCCCTGGCACGGCACGGCGATCGTCACGAACGGCCTGCTGCACGACGAGGTGCTCGCGATCGTCGCCGAACGGCCGAGCGACGGGGCCGAACGGCCCGGCGAAACGGGCGACGTGGCCGACTCGACCGACGTGACCGCTCAGTCGGCCGAGTAGCTCGTCACCTTGCCGGTCTTGCGCCCGCGGAGGTCGAGTAGGCCGAGCACGAGGGCGACCGAGATGAGCGCCAGCACGACCAGGAACCCGTTGCGGTACGCCTCGTGGTATTCGACGAGGCCCGCACCGTCCGCTCCCCCGGCACCGGCGATCACCGAGTAGAACGTCGACACCGCGGCCGCCGTGCCGATGGCCGTGCCGGCCCGCTGACCGACCTGACCCATCGAGCCCGCCACGCCGCCCATCTCGACGGGCACCTCCGCCAGGGTCAACGTCTGGTTCGGCGAGATCACGAAGCCGCCGCCGGTGCCCGCGAGCAGCATCCCGACGCCCATCGCGTACGGCGTGATCTCGGGCGGGGTGAGGATCGCGGCGAGCAGCAGCGCGACGAAGCCGACGGCGACGAGCAGCAGCCCGAGCACGACGAGGCTGCGCCCGTACCGCTCGACGAGCCGTCCGCCGTAGAACGCGGCCACGGCGCTGGTCAGCGCGAACGGGATGGTGACCATGCCCGCGTAGACGGGCTCGAGCCCCAGCCCCTGCTGCAGGTAGAGCGTCGTCAGCAGGAACGTCGCGGGCAGCGCGCAGAAGTAGACCGTCGCGATCAGGGTGCCGTTGCGGTACGACGCGAGCGAGAACAGGCTGAAGTGCACGACGGGCGACCTGCCGCTCGCCTTGTAGCGCTGCTCCCACCGGATGAACGCAGCGCCGAAGACGACGAAGCCGATCAGGAACAGCCAGCGCAGGGGGTCGTCGCCCTGCCCCGTCGTCAGCACGAACGGCAGCATCAGGGTGAAGATCGTCAGACCGAGCAGCACGATGCCGAAGAGGTCGAGCTCGTTGTGACCGCTCGGAGCCGTCGACGCCTTCGGCAGCAGACGCAGCGCGAAGACGATCGCGGCGAGACCGAGCGGGATGTTCATCCAGAAGAGCAGCCGCCAGCCGTCCTCCGGGCCGCCGATCGCGATGAGCAGACCGCCGAGGGTGGGGCCGAAGGCGGTGCTGACGCCGATGATGGCGCCGAAGAAGCCGAAGGCTCGCGCACGTTCCTTCCCCTGGAAGAGCTGCTGGATCAGCCCGAGCACCTGCGGCATCTGGATGCCCGCGGCGACGCCCTGGAGGATGCGCGCGGCGACCAGCAGCTCGATCGACGGGGCGAGGGCGCAGAGCAGACTCGCGACGGTGAACGCGGTCAGGCCGACGACGAACATCAGGCGGCGCGACTTGAGGTCGCCGAGACGCCCCGAGGGGACTAGCGAGAGGCCGAAGGCGAGCGCGTAGCCGGCGACGATCAGCTGCAGCGCGGTCGGGCCGGCGCCGAGCGACGCCTCGATGCTCGGCAGCCCGACGTTGACCTTCGACAGGTCGAGGATGGTGAGGGCCGCGACCGCGACGCACACGGCGAACGCCTGCCACTTCTGACGCTCGGGGCTCGGGGCTTCGCGTGGCTTCGTCATGGGGTCGTTCAGTCATACACCCGCCCCGGGGCGGCGGGCCGACCGGCAGGGGCGGCGGGCCGACCCTCTCGGGCCGACCCGCGCCTCCTCGTCAGGCCTTGATGTAGTCGTTCGGGTTCAGCACGTACTTCGTCGCCGCTCCCTTGTCGAACATCTCGTAGCCGCGCGGGGCGTCCGTGAGGCTGATCGCCTCGGCGTGGACGTTCTTGGCGATGCTCGTGCGGTCGTGGAGGATCGCCATCATCAGACCGCGGTTGTACTTCATCACCGGGCACTGACCCGTGGTGAACGAGAGCGACTTCGCCCAGCCCGTGCCGAGGCTCAGCGACAGCGAGCCCTTCTGCGCGGCCGCGTCGATCCCGCCCGGGTCGCCGGTGACGTACAGCCCGGGGATGCCCATGGCCCCGCCCGCCGCCGTGATGTCCATCAGCGAGTTGAGCACGGTGGCCGGCGCCTCCTCGCCCGAACCGCCGCCGTGCCCCTTGGCCTCGAAGCCGACGGCGTCGATCGCGCAGTCGACCAGCGGCTCGCCGAGGATCTGATCGATCTGCTCGCCGGGCTCGCCCTTGGTCAGGTCGACGGTCTCGCAGCCGAAGCTCCGGGCCTGGGCGAGGCGGTCGGCGTTCATGTCGCCGACGATGACGACGCTCGCGCCGAGCAGCAGCGCACTGGTCGCGGCGGCGAGACCGACGGGGCCCGCACCGGCGACGTAGACGGTCGAGCCGACCTCGACCCCGGCCGTCACGGCGCCGTGGAACCCGGTCGGGAAGATGTCGGAGAGCATCGCCAGGTCGAGCACCTTCTCGAGGGCCTGGTCGCGGTCGGGGAACTTCAGCAGGTTCCAGTCGGCGTAGGGCACGAGCACGTACTCGGCCTGGCCGCCCACCCAGCCGCCCATGTCGACGTAGCCGTAGGCGCTGCCGGGGCGGTCGGGGTTGACGTTCAGGCAGATGCCCGTCTTGCGCTCCTTGCAGTTGCGACAGCGGCCGCACGCGATGTTGAACGGGACGGAGACGATGTCGCCGACCTTGATGAACTCGACGTCGGGGCCGACCTCGACGACCTCGCCCGTGATCTCGTGGCCGAGCACGAGGTCGGTGGGGGCGGTGGTGCGGCCGCGCACCATGTGCTGGTCGGAGCCGCAGATGTTCGTGGCCACGGTGCGGAGGATCGCCCCGTGGTTGACCTTGCGACCGATGTTCGCCGGGTTGACGCCCGGCCCGTCCTTCAGCTCGAAGGTCGGGTAGTCGACGTCGATGACCTCGACCTGGCCCGGACCCTTGTAAGCGACCGCGTGATTCGTTGCCATGGTGATCCTCCTTGATCACTCGGGGCACGGGATCGTGCCCGTGATCACACGCTAGGACGCCGAGGAGGCGCGGGTCGCGTTTCGCAGCCGCTCATCAGCAAGATCACCCGTCGCCTTCCAATACCGCCCTTCGCATGTCACCTTATGTTTCACATGTTGAATATGAGAGAATCGCAGTCGGCGTCGTGGCAGGAGGTCGATCAGGGTGCTGACGGCACGGCCTCCCTCCGGCGCTCGATGCCGCGCCCGGCGCCGACCCCGATCGAGACGAGGACTCCCGTGGAATCACGCAACGACGACCGCCGCCGCCCGACCCGACGGGACTCCCCCGCTGCCGCCGACGCGGCAGCGGCCAGGTTCATGCGGTCGCCGGCCCGGCGCACGTCGCTGCTGATGGCGGCCGATGCCAGCGCCTGGGCCGCGGCGCTCGTCTTCGCCGTGCTCGTGCGCTACGACTTCGCGGCGCACCAGATCGCCTGGGGTTCGACCGCCGTCGCCGTCGCCGTGGCCGTGCTGGTCCACGCCGCCGCCGGCTTCGCCACCGGCGTCTACCGTCGGCGCTTCGTGTCGGGCAGTGCGCTCGAGGTCCGTGCGGTCGCGGGCACCGTCGTCCTCACGGGTCTCGTCGTCGGCATCCCCGTGCTGCTCGTCGGCACCGAGATCCACCTGGCCCGCAGCACCGCCGTCATCGCCACGCCCGTGGCGTTCGTGCTGATGGGGTCCCTGCGGTACCTCGCGCGCCTCCTGATCGAACATCGCAGCCGACCGCGCGACGACGCGCAGCGCACCCTGATCTTCGGCGCCGGGCGACTCGCGAACCACCTCGTCCGCCGTATGCTGACCGACCCCGACTCGGCGTACGTGCCCGTCGGCCTCATCGACGACGATCCGACGCGGGCGGGTCTGCGCATCGAGGGCGTCCGCGTGCTCGGCACGCGGAGCGATCTCGTCCGGGCCGCGGCGGACTCCGGCGCCGAGGCGCTCATCGTCGGCATCGCCCGGGCCGACGCCGCCCTGCTGCAGGAGGTCACCGATCTGGCGGCGACCGCGGGCCTCCGGGTGCTGGTGCTGCCGCCCCTCGCCGACGTCCTCGACGGTCGGTCGCGCCTCCGTGACGTCCGGGACATCGCCATCGAGGACATCATCGGCCGCCACCCGGTCGACACCGACGTCGAGTCGATCGCGGGCTACCTGTCGGGCTCCCGGGTGCTCGTCACCGGGGCGGGCGGCTCGATCGGCAGCGAGCTCTGCCGGCAGATCGCCCGCTACGCGCCGGCCGAGCTGATCATGCTCGACCGCGACGAGACCGGGCTGCAGCAGGCCCAGCTGTCCATCTCGGGCAACGGCCTGCTCGACACGAAGGAGGTCGTGCTGGCCGACATCCGCGACGCCGCGAGCCTGCACCGCATCTTCGCCGACCGTCGCCCCGACGTCGTCTTCCACGCCGCCGCCCTCAAGCACCTGCCGATGCTCGAGCAGTACCCCGACGAGGCCTGGAAGACCAACGTGCTCGGCACCCGCAACGTGCTCGACGCGAGTCGGTCGGTCGGCGTGACGACGTTCGTCAACATCTCGACCGACAAGGCGGCGAACCCGACCAGCGCCCTCGGCCGCTCGAAGCGCCTGGCCGAACGCCTCACCGCCTCGGCGGCCGACGAGACCGGTGCCCGCTACCTGTCGGTCCGGTTCGGAAACGTGCTGGGCAGCCGCGGGTCGATGCTGCCCGTCTTCTCGTCGCTCATCGAGGCGGGCGGCCCTCTCACCATCACCCACCCCGATGTGACGCGGTTCTTCATGACCATCCCCGAGGCGTGCAACCTGGTGGTGCAGGCCGGCGGCATCGGGTCGCCTGCCGAGGTGCTCATCCTCGACATGGGCGAGCCCGTGCGCATCCTCGACATCGCCCAGCGCATGATCGCGTTGTCGGGTCGTGACGTCGAGATCGTCTACACGGGACTGCGTGACGGCGAGAAGCTGCACGAAGAGCTGGTGGGCGACGGCGAGACCGACGACCGCCCCGTGCACCCGAAGATCTCGCACGCCTCGGTGCCTCCGCTGCACCCGGCACTGTTGGCGACAGCTGTCGGCGACGACGCCTGGTCGCTCGCCGACCCGCTGCTCGACACCCCGACCCCGACGATCGAGAGGCCGCTGCTGAAGTCACTGTGAAGTAACTTTCTGCGCCTGTGATCACAGGCAGGGCACAGCATGTGTGAGTATTGGTCACGGCGTGATGCCGTGGGGAGCAATCAGGGTGCCGGGAGGCGCGGCCCACACGGCGGCCGCCCAGGTGTCCGACGAGATGCCTGCTCTCGATCAGGACAGGACCCCAGCCACGTGGAACTCCGTGACTACATCCGCATTCTCCGTAAAGGGTGGGTCTTCATCGCCGCCTTGACCCTTGCGGGCATCGCCGCCGGCGCGTTGTCGTCCGTACTGGCGACACCGACCTACGTCTCGTCGACGCGACTGTTCGTGTCGGTGCAGTCGCAGGACTCGTCGACCACGATCGACGCCGTGCAGGGCAGCAGCGCCGCGCAGCAGAAGGTGCGCTCTTATGTCGACGTCGTCTCGAGCGACGCCGTGCTCGCCCCGGTCATCGCCGACCTCGGGCTCGACACCACGCCCGCGGGTCTCGCCTCGCAGATCACGGCGGAGTCGCCGCTGAACACGGTGCTGATCAACATCACCGTGACGGACACCGACGCCCAGCGCGCCGCCGACATCGCCAACGCGGTCGGCACGTCGCTGAACGAGGTCGTGGTCAACGACCTGGAGACACCGGCCGACGGAGGCGCGAGCCTCGTCAAGATCGCCACGATCGTCCCCGGGTCGGTCGCCTCCGCGCCCGCGACCCCGCGCACCGCACTGAACCTGGGCCTGGGTCTGCTGATCGGCCTGGCGCTCGGTGTGGGCGCGGCCGTGCTGCGCAGCACGCTCGACACGCGCATCCACGGTTCGCACGACGTCGAGCTCGTCACCGACGCGGCCATCGTCGGCGGCATCAGCTTCGACCCGGGCGCGAAGAAGAACCCCCTGATCGTCCATAAAGACCCGCGCAACCCCCGCGCCGAGTCGTTCCGCACCCTGCGCACCAACCTCCAGTTCGTCAACGTCGAGTCGGGCAACCGCTGCTTCGTCGTCACGTCGTCGCTGCCCGGCGAGGGCAAGACGACCACGACGGCGAACCTCGCGGTGGCCCTGGCCGAGACGGGCGCCACCGTCGCCGTCGTCGACGGCGACCTTCGTCTGCCGCGCCTGGCCGACACCCTGGGGCTCGAGGGCGTCGTCGGTCTGACCGACGTGCTGATCGGGCGCGCCGAGCTGCAGGACGTCCTGCAGCCCTGGGGCCGCGGCACGATGTTCGTGCTGCCGGCCGGCCGCGTTCCCCCGAACCCCAGCGAGCTGCTCGGCTCGAAGGCGATGAGCGCCCTGCTCGAGTCGCTCTCGGCCTCGTTCGACTACGTGCTGATCGACGCGCCGCCGCTGCTGCCCGTCACCGACGCCGCCATCCTCAGCAAGCTGACCGGCGGAGCCCTGGTCGTCTCAGCCGCCGGGCGCACCACCCGCAACGAGCTGCAGTCCGCCCTGCGCAACCTCGAGCACATCGGCAGCCGGGTGCTCGGCATCGTGCTGACCATGCTGCCCACCAAGGGCCCCGACGCCTACGGCTACGGCAACTACGGCGCGTACTACGGCATGGAGCAGGACACCCCCGAGGCCGGCGTGGGCGACCTGCCGGCCACCCCCAAGACCAAGACGCGGATGGGCCGGTAGAGCACAAGTGTCATTCGACGGGGCCGACGCCCCCTCCCCCGGTTTCTCGCTGCTGACCGTCTGCACGGGCAACATCTGCCGGTCGCCGCTCGCCGAGCTGCACCTCGCCCGTGGGCTCGCCGACCTCACCTCGGTGTCGGTCTCCAGCGCCGGCACGATGGCCGTCGACGACGACGTCATGCCCGAGCAGGCCCGCGCCCTGGCCCGCTCGTTCGAGCTGGAGCCCGACGAGCACCGCGCGCGGTTCCTCTTCGAACGAGACGTGCGTGATGCCGACCTGGTCATCGCGCTGGCACGCGAGCACCGTCGCGCCGTGGTCGCGATGCACCCCCGAGCGAGCCGCTACACCTTCACCCTGCGCGAGGCGGCACGTCTGGCGCGCGACGTGACCGACGACGAGATCGCCGCGGCGCTGTCCACCCTCGCCGACGACGCGAGCGAGGCCGACCGGCTGCGAGCCGTCGTCGAGCTGCTCGCATCGCGTCGTGGAACCGTCGAGGCCCCCGAGGACCCTCTCGACGACGACGTCGTCGACCCCTACCGCCGCTCCGACGAGACGTTCGCCGAGTCAGGGAGGCAGCTCGTGCCCGCCGCCGACGTCGTCGCCGATCTGCTGCGTCGAGCTGGAGGTGTCGCCTGATGACCGATGCACGCCGCAAGCGCGGCCAACGCGCGCGCATCCGTCGTCGACTCGCGATCGTCGGTCTCAGCCTCTTCGTCGTCGTCGACCTCGCGCTCGTCGCCTTCGCGCTGACCCGCGAGCCCGACGGACTCGCGGCCGACGCCGACACGTCGGCGCCCTCGGCGCCGGCTGCATCGTCGACCGCCCCGACCACGACACCGACCGCGACAGCCACCCCGGCACCCGTGGCCGAGGCGGCCCCTCTCAATCGGATGATCTCCGCGGTCGACGGCACGACCGCCTGGCGTGCCGAGGCCGGTGCCTGCACGTCCGACGCCGAGATCGTCCCGGCGACTCTGCAGACGACCGACACCGCCGGCACCGACTGGACGAGCTCGGCCATCACGACGGCGGTCGGCTTCGCCGGCGTCGATCGCGTGCAGGCCAGCGAAGCCGCGACGGTGTTCGTCGTCGGCCCCGCCGGTCCGTCCTGCGAGACGGCCTTCGCCCAGACGTTCACCTCCGGCGCCGCCTTCGGCGAGTACCCCGACCGACTCGACGCCTCGTGGTACGTGGCGCGCAGCGACCGCGCGGTCGTTCATGCGCCGTTCAGCGAGAACCCCGCGCCCTGCGCATCGGTCGTCGATCTCGCCGTCGTGAGTGACACCCAGGCCGCGGTGCTCTGCTCCGACCGCACCGTATACCGGACCGCCGATGCGGCGACGTCGTGGGATGCGGGTGTACCGGTCGAGGGTGCCGTCGCCATCGCGGCGGCATCGGGGACGTTCTACGTCGCGTCCACTGGAGTTGCCGGCTGCGACGGCACGCAGATCGCGACCTCCTCGTCCGCTGCCGATGACGTCATGA
This sequence comes from Frigoribacterium sp. AC759, assembly GCF_979256015.1. Taxonomy (NCBI): domain Bacteria; kingdom Bacillati; phylum Actinomycetota; class Actinomycetes; order Micrococcales; family Microbacteriaceae; genus Frigoribacterium; species Frigoribacterium sp. AC759. Next base: position 69,253 of record NZ_CEEDMT010000005.1, read on the forward strand.
CGCCTGTCGGGTGCTCGACGACCACCACGGACGAGCCGGGTTCGGTCGCTGTCTCCGCCGCCTCGGGCAGCGTGTGGCTCTGGGCCGGGGACGATGTCGTCGTCTCGACCGATGGCGGGGTGAGCTGGTGATCGACCGCATCCTCTCCACGCCCCTCCGCCGCACGGCTCTCCAGGTCGTGCTCGATGCCCTCGCCTGGGCCGTCGCGATCTTCTTCTCCGTGTCGCTGCGCTACGACTTCTCGTACGTCGACGTCACGTGGCGCGCCGTGTTCTTCGTCACCGTCGTCACCATGCTCGTGAGCGCCGCCCTCGGCTTCCTCACAGGGCTCTATCGTCGCCGCTTCGTCCCGGGCAGCTTCGCCGAGGTGCGGGCGATCGTGGTCGTGGTCCTCTCCACCGGTGTGCTCGTCGGTCTGCCCGTGCTGATCATCGGCACCGACATCTCGCTGGCGCGGAGCACGATCCTCATCGCCATGCCGGTCGCCTTCGTGTTCATGGGCGCCTTGCGTTACATGGCCCGTCTGTACGTCGAGAGTCAGCATCGCCCCGGAGAGAGTGCGCAGCGCACGCTGATCTTCGGTGCGGGCCGTCTGGCCAATCACCTCGTGCGGCGGATGCTGACCGATCCGGCCTCGCCGTACCTCCCCGTCGGTCTGATCGACGACGATCGGACTCGCGCCGGTCTGAGGATCGAGGGTGTTCCCGTTCTCGGCACGCGCTACGACCTCGTCGCAGCGGTCCAGCGGAGCGGGGCCGAGGCGATCATCGTCGGCATCGCCAAGGCCGACGCGTCCCTGCTGCAGGAGGTCACCGACCTCGCCGCCGAGGCCGGTCTGCGCGTCATGGTGCTGCCGCTGCTCGACGAGATCCTCGAGGGCAAGTCGCGCCTCGGCGACGTCCGCGACATCGCCATCGAGGACATCATCGGTCGTCACCCCGTCGACACGCAGGTCGAGTCGATCGCGGGCTACCTCGCGGGCAAGCGCGTGCTGGTCACCGGCGCCGGCGGTTCGATCGGCAGCGAGCTGTGCCGTCAGATCGCCAAGTTCGGCCCGGCCGAGCTGATCATGCTCGACCGCGACGAGACGGGCCTGCAGCAGTCGCAGCTGTCGATCTCGGGCAACGGCCTGCTCGACACGAAGGAGGTCGTGCTGGCCGACATCCGCGACCCGGAGGCGCTGCGAGCGATCTTCGCGGAGCGTCGGCCCGAGGTGGTCTTCCACGCCGCCGCGCTGAAGCACCTGCCGATGCTCGAGCAGTACCCCGACGAGGCTTGGAAGACCAACGTGCTCGGCACGCAGAACGTGCTCGATGCGGCCAAAGCGGTCGGGGTCACGACGTTCGTCAACATCTCGACCGACAAGGCGGCGAATCCGACCAGCGTTCTCGGGCATTCGAAGCGCCTTGCCGAGCGACTGACCGCCTGGGCGGCCGATGAGACGGGTGCGCGCTATCTCTCCGTGCGGTTCGGCAACGTGCTGGGCAGCCGCGGGTCGATGCTCCCCGTCTTCACGTCGTTGATCGAGGCGGGTGGCCCGTTGACGATCACCCACCCCGACGTGACGCGCTTCTTCATGACCATCCCCGAGGCGTGCCATCTCGTGGTGCAGGCGGGTGGCATCGGTGCGCCGAGCGAGGTGCTAATCCTCGACATGGGCGAGCCTGTGCGCATCCTCGACATCGCCGAGCGCATGATCGCCATGTCGGGTCGAGACATCGGCATCGTCTACACCGGCCTCCGCGAGGGCGAGAAGATGCATGAAGAGCTCGTGGGCGACGGCGAGAGCGACAACCGGCCTGTGCACCCGAAGATCTCGCACACCTCGGTGCCTCCCCTGCACCCGGCGCAGCTGATCGGCGTGCACGCCGAGACCGGCCCGTGGACGGCCGAGCTCACGATCGAGAACGCGAGCACGGACACGGCGATCCGAGCCGAGGGCTCCGGGTGACCGGCAGTCTGTGGGCTGCGGCCCTCCTCACGCTGGCCCTGTCGGCGCTGCTCCCCTTGGTCATCCGACCACTGCTCCGTCGTTTCGCGGTGATGGATGTTCCAGTGGCCCGGTCGTCTCATGTTCGTCCCACCCTCCGCGGAGGAGGGGTCGCCCCCGCCATCGCCATCCTCGTCGGGACGTTGTTCCTCGCCACCGACGCCTCCGGAGTGAGTGACCGGCTGCTCGTGGTGGTGGCCGTCGCCAGCACAGCCTTCGCTGCGCTCGGACTCGTGGACGACGTCCGAAGCCTCAGCTCGCGGAGCAGGGCGGCCGTCCAGGTCATCCTCGCCGCAGTCGTCTGCACTGTCATCGTGACTCTCGTAGACGGCCCGGCATGGCTCTACATCGCCGGCCCTCTCGCCATCGCAGGGTATGTGAACGTCGCGAACTTCATGGACGGGATCAACACGATCTCAGGCCTCCACGGTGTAGTAGCGGGAGCCTCCTTCGTCGTCACGGGATCTTTGGCGGATCAACCGTGGCTGATCGGCCTGGGCTTCTGCCTCGCGGCCGCGTTCCTCGCCTTCCTGCCCTGGAACGTCCTCGGTCAGCGCATGTTCCTCGGTGATGTAGGCAGCTACCTGCTCGGCGGAACGATCGCGGTGGCAGCGGTCGCAGCGGTCGCCGTGGGTGTCCCGTTCGTCGCCGTACTGGGCCCGCTGATCCCGTACTTGATCGACACGTCGAGCACGCTCGTCCGTCGTGTAGCCCGCGGTGAGCGCTGGTTCGAGGCTCATAACACGCATGTGTACCAGCAGATGGCTCGTCGACTCGGCCACGTGTCGACTTCCCTTCTCGTGAACTTCGCCGCTCTTGTGTGTGCCGCAGCGGGGACTCTGTCGTTCCGGGGAACATCGGGCACGGTCTCAGCCGTGGTCGTCTTCGTCGTGGTCGCTGTGGCGTACCTCGCACTGCCCCGTCTGGGCACCCGGATCACCGATCGAAAGGAGCGTTCCGAGCATGTCTGATCCCCGAGAGAAGGCGACGTGGGTCGTCGTCGGAGCCAGTGGCTTCGTCGGCAGCCAGATCGCAGCCCATGCACGGTCCCAGGGCATCGACGTCGTCGAGCTGGCGGCCCCTCGACTCGCGGTCATCGACTCGACTCTCGCATCCGCTCGAGATGCCGGCAGCCGAGGAGGCACAGACGAGGACGCACTCGTGGCCGTATTCGAGTCGGCACGAGTGGTCATCAACGCTGCAGGTCTCGCGACCCCGGATTCCGAGATGACGCCCGCCCTCGTCGGAGCGAACTCGGCGCTGCCTCTCCTCCTCCTCTCCGCCGCCCGGAGAAGCGGCGTCACGAGGTTCGTCCACCTGAGCTCCGCAGCCGTCCAAGGTGCCGTCGGCGTGCTGGACGAATCGACGCGGACGATGCCATTCTCCCCTTACTCGCAGAGCAAGTCGTGGGGTGAGGCGCTGCTGCTCGAACCCCCTGCGATCGGTGCGTCCTCGCCATCGCCGAGCGTCGTCGTCGTCCGTGCGACATCCGTTCAGGGTGCCGGGCGACCGACGACGCAGAGACTCCGCCGCCTCGCCGCTTCGCCCTTGGCTTCCGTGGCCGCACCGGGCGATGCCCACACGCCCGTGACGAGCGTGTCGGCGCTTGCCGACTTCGTCATCGCAGTGGCTGAATTCGACGGAGAGGTGCCGGGTGTCGTGTTGCAGCCATGGGAGGGACTGACAGTGACCAGCGTGCTCGAAGCCGCGGGAGGACGACGTCCCCTGCGGTTGCCGCGGACGTTCTGCCGTCTGGCCGTCCGTTCCGCCCGGCTGCTCTCGCGTCTTCTCGGCGGCCGCCTCACTGGCGCCATCCGGCGAGTCGAGCTCATGTGGTTCGGCCAGGGTCAAGTGGATGGATGGGCGGCGCAGGTCGGACTCAGGGCCACGCCCCATGTGCTCGAGGTCCTCAAGAACGAGGCCGCATGAGGATCGGGATCCTGTCGCAGTGGTACGACCCGGAACCCGGACCGGCCGCCATACCCGGCGTACTGGCCCGCGAGTTCGTAGCGGCTGGGCACGAGGTCCGAGTACTGACCGGATTCCCGAACTACCCTTCCGGGCGGATCTACCCGGGTCATCGTCAACGCCTGCGGATGACGAGCCGGATCGATGGGGTGACCGTCACGCGAGTTCCGCTCTATGCCAGCCACGATTCATCCGCCCGTGGTCGTGTGCTCAACTACCTGAGCTTCGCAGTGTCCGCAACGGTCTTGGGGGTCGGGGCTCTGCGGGGATGCGACGTCGTCTGGGTCTACAACTCGCCGGCGACCGTCGCGCTTCCGCTCGTCGTCCACACCCGAGGCGGACGCAAGCCCTACTTCTTGCACGTTCAGGACCTGTGGCCGGATTCCCTCGTGCACAGCGGCATGTTCCCCGACGGTCGTCTCGGCCGGGTGGCTCTGGCGGGGGTCTCCAAGGTCGTCTCGATCATGGAACGCCTGGCCCGGCGGATCGGCGTCATCTCGCCGAGCGTGACGGAGCTGATCCAGTCTCGCAACCCGGCCATCGCTCCGGACGACATCGTCTACGTTCCGAATCCGACGGACGAATCCCTGTTCCGCTTCGAAGAAGTGCCCGAACGCCATGAGAGCGACCCTTTCGTGCTCATGTACTCGGGTGCCGTGGGCGATGTCCAAGGCCTCGAGAACGTGGTCGAGGCCGTGGCATCGCTGCCGTCCGACGTCTCTCTGCGCTTCATCGTGGTCGGGGACGGGATCGCCCTGGAGCGACTGAGAGATCTCGCAAGTCGCATCGACAGGGAGCAACGCATCGAGTTCATGGGCCGCGTGGACAAGAGCCGCGTGCCGGCCCTCATGCGTCAAGCGCACGCGCACCTCGTGTCGCTGGCCAGTTCGGACTTCCTGGCGCATACGACGCCCAGCAAGATCCCCTCACTGCTCGCTTCGGGAGCCGTCGTACTCGGAGTGATCAGAGGGGACGGCGCGAACGTCATCCGAGCCTCCGGTGCGGGTCTCGTCGTTACCCCCGGCGACAGCGGAGAACTCGAAGCCGCCCTGTTGTCGCTGGTCCGACTCTCGACGAGCGACCTTCGCCAGCACGGGCGGTCAGGCCGCGAGTACTACGAGGCCAATTTTTCAGCTCGGCGAGCCGCTGCCACCATTCTTCAAGCGATGACAACCTCATCGCACCCCTCGAAAGCCGACAAGGACCGCTCATGAGCACCCCCACCCTAGATTCGTACGCAGACAAGCGCATCCTCATCACGGGCGGCACCGGTTCTTTCGGGCGCACGGTGACGCAGAAGCTGCTCAGCCAGGGGGCCGGAGAGATCCGAGTGCTCAGCCGGGACGAGGCCAAACAGGACCAGATGCGACACGACCTCGGTGATGCTCGCGTCCGGTTCTACGTCGGAGACGTCCGCGACTACTTGAGCGTCGAGCGGGCCGCTCGCGACGTCGACTACGTGTTCCACGCCGCGGCGCTGAAGCAGGTGCCGTCGTGCGAGTTCTTCCCGATCGAAGCGGTGAAGACCAACGTGCTCGGCAGCGAGAACGTCGTTCGGGCCAGCGAGGCCGCCGGCGTCGAATCGCTGGTCTGTCTCAGCACCGATAAAGCCGTGTATCCCGTGAACGCGATGGGCATGAGCAAGGCGATGATGGAGAAGGTCGCTCAGTCGCACGGGCTGAACAACCCCAACGCCGTCACCACGGTCTCGTGCGTCCGGTACGGAAACGTCATGTACTCGCGCGGATCCGTGATCCCGCTGTTCATCTCGCAGCTCAAGGCCGGTAAGGACCTCACGGTCACGGATCCCTCGATGACACGGTTCATGATGTCGTTGCCGTCGTCGGTCGATCTCGTCGAACACGCGTTCCGCAATGCGCGACAGGGCGATCTCTTCATCCGCAAGGCCGAGGCCTGCACGATGGGCGACCTGGCGCAGGCCATCATCAACATCTTCGAGAGCAAGCAGCGCGTGACCGTCATCGGCACCCGCCACGCGGAGAAGGTGTCGGAGGCTCTGGCCAACCGTGAAGAGCTGGCGCGGGCCGAAGACATGGGCGACTACTTCCGCATCACGGCCGACAAGCGCGATCTCAATTACAGCGCGTTCTTCGAAGAAGGCGACCCCGAGCAGGTGGAATACACCGACTACGACTCGCACACGGTCGATCGGATGACGATCACCGAGGTCGAGCAGATGCTCCTGGCGCTGCCCGAGGTCCGTTCCGAGCTGGCCCTGGCGGGCATCCGATCATCCGAGCGCACGGCATGAGAATCACGATGACGGGGGCCGGCGGCTTCTTGGGCTGGCACACCCGCGCCTTTCTGCACTTCCTCGGCGAGACGGACGTGCGTTCGTTCGCCGTGGGCGACCGTTTCGACGCCAGCGCTGCCGCAGACGCCGTCTCGGACAGCGACCGCCTCGTCCTCCTTGCGGGGGTGAACCGGGGTACGGACGACGAGGTCGAAGCCGGCAACATCGTCTTTGCCCAGCAGGCCGCGCACGCATTGCGGGAGGCCGACGTGCCACCTGCCTCGGTCGCCTTCGCCAACTCCACTCAGGTCGGAAACGGGTCCACGTACGGTCGAGCGAAGGAGGAAGCCGCACGGATCGTCCACGAGGCGGCGGAAGCGGTCGGCGCTCAGTTCGTCGATGTGCATCTGCCCAACCTGTTCGGTGAGCACGGCCGCCCGTTCTACAACTCGGTCACGGCCACGTTCTGCCATCTCCTGAGTCGCGGGGACCGGCCTTCGGTCGATGTCGACCGTGAGCTGAGCCTGCTGCACGCACAGCATGCCGCGGAGGCGTTGATCGGGACGATAAGCACTGAAGACCTCGCGTCCATCGCGACCACGTCAACCGTGACTGGCCTTCTGTCTACGTTGTCCACGTTCGCTGCCGACTATTCGAGAGGCGATGTCCCTCTTCTCTCGACGGACTTCGAACGAGACCTGTTCAACACGTACCGCTCGTTCGCATTCGAGGCAGCCCACTCGATACCCCTGAAGCAGAACACCGATGCTCGTGGGAGCTTCACCGAGGTCATTCGATCCCACGGAGGATCCGGGCAGACGTCGTTCTCGACGACCGTGCCAGGAGTCACACGCGGGCAGCACTACCATCGCCGCAAGATGGAACGCTTCACGGTGGTGGCGGGCAAGGCCGACATCACCCTGAGACGCCTCTTCTCCGATCAGGTCGTCACGGTCAGCGTGAGCGGCGATGCACCTTGCTCAGTCGATATGCCGACCTTCTGGGCCCACGCGATCACCAACACCGGTGACGCACCCCTCTTCACGATGTTCTGGTCGAATGAGATCTTCGACCCGGCAGCCCCCGACACCATTTCGGAGACAGTATGACCACCACCGCCCCCCGGCTCAAGGTGCTGACGATCGTCGGTACGCGACCGGAGATCATTCGCCTCTCCGCCGTCATAAAACGACTCGACGAGCATGTGGACCACGTTCTGGTCCACACGGGTCAGAACTACGACTACGAGTTGAACGAGGTGTTCTTCGAAGACCTCGGACTCCGCCGACCCGATCATTTCCTCGAGGCTGACACGAGCAGCCTCGGCGCCGTCCTGGGATCGATCCTGATCAAGACCGAGCAGGTGCTTCTGTCCGAGAAGCCCGATGCCATGCTCATCCTCGGGGATACGAACAGCAGCATCTCGGCCGTCATCGCCAAGCGCATGAAGATCCCGGTCTTCCACATGGAGGCCGGCAACCGTTCGTTCGACGAGAACGTGCCTGAAGAGACTAACCGCAGGTTGGTCGACCACGTGGCCGACTACAACCTCGTCTATACCGAACACGCCCGACGGAATCTCCTGGCTGAAGGCATCCACCCCTCGCGTATTCGTCTAACCGGTTCGCCCATGAAGGAAGTACTGCTCCAGAACGCCGAAGGAGTAGCCGCGAGCACAGTTTTGGAAGATGAAGGCATCGCTCGAGACGGGTACTTCCTCGTGAGTCTTCACCGGGAAGAGAATGTGGACCACCCGGGGCGCCTCGAATCGATACTTCGCGGTCTGAACGACCTGGGCGCTAAGTACGACCTCCCCGTCCTGGTTTCGACACATCCTCGGACCCGTAAGCGCCTGGAAGCACTGAATGCCTCATTCGACCGTCTTGTCTTCCACAAGCCGTTCGGTTTCCACGACTACCTGGCCCTTCAGAAATCAGCGCGCCTGGTGCTCTCCGATAGCGGAACCATCGCCGAAGAGTCTTCTTTGCTGCGTTTCCCTGCCGTCACACTCCGTGACGCAATTGAACGCCCGGAAGCGGAAGACACAGGTTCTATCGTGCTGGCCGGCACTAGCCAAGGCTCAATATCTTTGACTGCCGAGTATGTCTTGATGACTCTTCACGGTGGTCACACTCCGAGCGAGCCGCCTTCTGACTACGAGATCAGGGACACGTCTGCACGAGTCGTCTCTTTCATGTTCTCGACGGTCCCCACACACCACCAGCGCTCGGGGATTCGGATCCTCGAGCTGGGGCTCTAATGACGCAAATGACCGGACAGCTGCGTCGGCCCCGTGTTGCAGTCATCGGTCAGGTCATGGCTCACTACCGGGAAGCCGTGCACACGACGCTTGATGACAGCGAAGACTTTGATTTCGTCTTTGCGTCTGATCTGGATGGCAGCCACTACGGACTCGAGACGATGTCACCGTCCGCATTGCGCGAGCACATCCCGCTGAAAAACAAGTACTTAGGCCGTGCGACCTGGCAATCGGGCGTCCTACCGCTCGCCTTCTCAAGTAAATTTGATGTATTTATATTCACTGGCGATGCGTCAGTCCTAACAACGTGGCTAGCGTCAGCGATTGTTCGACTTCGGCGAAAGCCCGTCCTATATTGGACTATTGGATGGCACCGCCCAGAGAGCGGTGCTAAGTCCATCACTCGCAAGATGTTTTATCGGCTGGCGTCACGCCTCCTCGTCTACGGCAACACTGCAAAGGATTTGGGCACAGCGGCTGGATACCCGAATGACCGCATCACGGTCATCTATAACAGTGTCGGGTTTATGGATCGACTCGAGATCGAGAAGCGATCAGAGGAGAAAGACGGTTTTCCAGTCACCGTAGGGGCAATTGCCCGCCTCAAAGCCGCCAAACGGTTTGATCTTCTGATCCGGGCTGCGGCACTTCTGAAGGAGAATGGGCGGCCGATCCGCATAAAACTGGGAGGAGATGGGGAAGACTACAAGCGCTTAGCCAATCTCGCTCGTGAACTTGATGTGGACCTAGATCTTAAGGGTCCAATCTACGGCCACGAGGCAACGTTAGACTTTTACTCCACCCTTAGCGCCACTGTAATTCCTACCTATGCCGGCCTCAGTATTATTCAAAGCCTCAGTCATGGCGTGCCTGTCGTCACCGATGATGATATCTACGGCCAAGGTCCAGAATGGGAAGCGATCACAGAGAAGACTGGCGCTGTTTTTCAGCACGGAGAGGTCTCGTCGCTCGCTACAGCCCTGCAAGATGTTCTCGACGCGGTACAGACCAGCCCCGAAGACGTATCTGCCCGTTGCTTTGCCGAAGTGGAAGCGCGCTGGACAGCGGTCTCGCAAGCCGAGCGCATACTCAGTGGAATACGTATGGAGTACGACGCTCGAGAACTAAAACCCGTCAGATGAACATTTCTCGATTCTTATCCAATAAATTCGCCCAGCAATTCACATCAGTCCTGGGTGGCTACGCTGCCAGTTCGGTTATACGTGCAATAAGTCTGGTCCTACTCGCTCGGTCAGCGTTGCCAGCGAACTTCGGATTCTATGCCGCCGTAGCAGCAGCAATAGTCATACTGCAGGCAGTTTGTGATCTTGGACTGGCCAAACTCATACTTCGAGAGCAGAGCAAACTAGACGGGGCGAAAATTGTCTCTTCTGCTCTCCGAATCAATACGCGGCTGTCAATTGTCTTAGCCATAACATCATTCCTAATCCTATTCACTGCCGGGACGGTGGTAGATCCCCGTTTCTACGCACTCCTACCATTGTCGATCGCCGCGGCGGCAGAGAAAAATGCAGATACATTTCTGAGTGTTGCTATCGCCAATGAGCGCGCCCTGATCAATACAGTCAATCTAATCACGCGACGCGGTCTGTCACTTATATCATTCCTAGTGATGTTGGCCCTAGACATCGACGCGCTGCTCGCGTTTGCCGCCAGCGAACTCCTAGCAGCCCTCGTTGGCGCCGTACTTGCGCGCCGATACGTGGCAGGCGCAGTTAGCGCACCCCCCACGGTCAGGTTCTCTCAAGTGGCTCGGGTAGGTCTGCCCTTCTGGTCTAACTCCCTGGCTGTTCAGGCACGCAACTTTGACGTAGTAATAGTCTCGGCTGCTACGGGAACAACCCAGGCTGGATTTTATGCGTCTGCTACCCGTCTCACCGGACCCCTACAGCTTGTAGCAAGCGCCGCAGCGACAGTTCTTTTGCCTTTCGCAACGCGAAGTCAGGCTCGACTTCGCGTTGTTCATGCATCACTGTTCTTTCTCGTTGCGTCTAGCATAATTTACATCTGTTTGGCACTCGTTGTGCCGGCGGTGGTGCCACTAGTCCTTGGTAACGCCTACAGGCCCTCCATAGGCGTCATTCAGATCATCCTTGTTGGTCTACCCTTTGCCTCACTCTCAGCTCTACTGACATCTGCTCTCCAAGGCTGGGGCCAGGCAAACATTGCTGCTTTTGTCGCCGCTGGATTCACTCTTCTGTGCCTTACTGCAGTTCTCGTCGGGGCCTCGACATTCGATGCCATTGGTGCATCTACGGGCCTCAGCTTCGCATACATCACGCAAGCGGCCGTTCTGGTAATTTTGACATTGCAACGAGCCAAAGCGTCGGCAAACTTGGGGGGAAAAGAGCTATGAGCGACCGTGTCCGCGTCAGTGTTTGTATGGCCACCTACAATGGGTCGCGATACCTTAGAGCACAAGTTGAATCTATTCTGCAGCAACTTGAGTCTGGAGATGAGGTCGTCGTTGTCGATGACATGTCTGAAGACAACACTATTGAAGTGCTCGAGTCGTTTAGAGATGCACGGATAATCATCCTAAGAAACTCAAGCAACCTCGGACATGTCCTATCGTTTGAACGAGCCATGAGATCCGCGTCGGGAGACGTTGTCATGCTTAGCGATCAGGACGATATCTGGGTTGCCGGACGCGTTGATTACCTACTCGATGCACTGAAGTCGGGACAAATGGTGGCATCCAACTTTGATCTATTACCCCCGGCTCATCAGGTCGGCAAGGAGCTCCGACTCTCCGGACAGTCGAGTGGCCTGCAAAATCTTATTGGTTTAGGACTTGGAAAAGTCCCGTACTACGGCTGCACGATGGCATTCTCAAAACGATTCGTTCAACTTGCTTTGCCATTCCCCGCTAAGACACGAGCACACGATCATTGGCTGGCAATTCTAGGCAACGTAAGCACTGATCTCGTCCATGCTCCGAAGGCCACTCTCCTTCGTAGAATACATGCGACTAATCTTTCGCCCAGAAGTCGGCGCGGCATGGGTCCTGTTCTTGCGACTCGGGCTCGTATGGGATGCCACCTCGTATCTGCCGTGATCCGAGTATCGTCACGAAGTATGCACCGAGAACGTAAGCCTGTATCGATAGAGAAGAACTAACATGTTCGCAATACCACTCGCCGCAGTTGGAATCGTGGCGGCTTTTCTGCTACCAAGACGTGTTGTCGTCCTGGTCTTGGGCCTAGTTCTGCCTATTGATTACATCACAGGAGTGGATCCACTCGCTCTTGATGGCCTCCGATATGGTCTTCTATTTGCACTCTTTATCCGGTCGCGACGAGATACCAATAGACACCGTCGAGAACTTCTGTACGCGTGTTTTGCTGGCCTCGTCTTCGTTGGTCTTGTATCCGTTCTCAAGGGCACGGATGGGAACGGGGAACAACTTGTACGAGGCGTGATTGGTATTCTGTCCGCCATCGCCGGCCTCATGCTCGCCCAACGGCAAGCTCTGCACGTTGACTTTTTGCGGGGCTTCGTGATCGGCATGACTGCAAGCGCTGTAGACATTATGTTGCAAGTATCCGGGCTACCCTTCCTCGGGATGCCCAGCGCATTCGGGTTCCGTTACTCCGGTTTTAGCTTTAATAGCACGACGCTTGCCCCTCTTCTTGCTACGGCGGCAGTCCTGACGCTCTCATCTTGGCTGTGGCCTAGCCGCAGCAGTAAGGCGTGGGCTTTATTTTTTTTGCTGAGACTTGTTGTCTTCGGTTTGCTTCTGGCTGGTCTCTATGAGAGTCAGGGGCGCGGGGGCGTTCTCTCCCTGGCTGTTGCTCTGGTAGCTATGCTCATCCACAAGAGTAGAAAGAGTCGCCTACGAGTGGTCCTATTGGCAGTGGTATCTGTAGCTATACTCGTGCGGTTCAGGGCTGACTTGGAGATCCTAATACTTAGGTCGGATTCGTCGGACGTGACGACTGGAAGGGGCCAACTTAACGCTTCAGCTTGGCAAGCTTTCCTATCGCAGCCTATTTTTGGCGCGACGCCTGAGCAACTAGCCTCTCTCAACCCTCATACCCCGTTTCTGACATTCGCCATCGAAGCAGGGATACTGGGTCTTCTTGTCACGACTGTCTTGACTTGTGCTCTCTTGATCGTGCTCTTCAGACGTTCTCGACCCGGCATGGAGCGTGTCTTTGCTGTCAGGTGCATGGCGATCATCATGTTGCTGACTTCATTGTTGGAACCCGATGGCTTTTATGTGGGCCTTGCCAAGGTCCTGCTGTTCTCGATAGTCCTCGGACAGGGCCTCTTGAGTCGGCAGAGCGATGCAGACGACTCCAATGCCCATAACTCTCGAAGCTCGGCGAGTCTGCGCATTTCCCCTTCGTCATCAGTCGTCTAGAACCTATTCTCCGACTTGCCCAGTTCGTGACTGTTAGAGATACATTCCTTCGAACGGGCTTGCATCTGAACAGCTCTCCGGACCCCATGTCCTTAGTTGCGTGTCGACTCGGCCTACGATCCGGTCCGATGTTTCATAATCTGGTCAATCGAACCCGGGTGGGGGTGATCACATGGTTGTGGTCAACGTTTCAATCGATCCGCACGGCCGATGTAACCTAGTTTCAGGATACGTTGAACCACTTAGCGAAGGGCTGGTTCGAGCTCAAGAATTGCGCTCCATGCTTGCAAGCTTCGGAGAGATCTAACGCCGGCTGCGCATCAACGGCGATGTCTCTCAGGGTCTTGCGGGAGAGGAGTCGGACGCTCGGTTTTGACCCGGCGTGTCTCGGGCGCCACTTCTTGCTCCAAGACCGTGGAGCGAATGCCTGACCGAACAGCTGGCCCCGCGAGCCTTGCTCGGCGGGACACTCGACTGCGTCGCCTGGGGGCTGCCCGAGGCGTTCGGGCAGGAAACTGGACCTGCTTGATTGCAAGCCTCGTAAGGTATGGATTCCCTCCGTGTGCACCGTGACCGCGGTGTTGTGGTCTGCGAGGTCCCAGCAGTTCCAGGTTCACGCGGACGGGCCTCATGGTCTCGACTTAATCCTTGATTTTTGTCGTGTCGCCGTGGTGACCCGGAATGGGTCGGTCCATGTCTTCGTTGACACCCTGGTGCGGGCGTGGGCAGCGAGCAGGCGTAGCCAGCGATGACGTGATCTGCTCCAGACCGACATCGCTGCTGGACATGCGGCCGGTCGCTCTAGGGCCCCGAAATAGTCAACGCCAAGGACAAAAACGTTAGAAGACCTGAGGCAGTCACAATCGCTCTTGCAATCCGAACGTCGGGGGCAAATAGCGGGCAACGCCATCATCCGTCCTCGGACCACGTAGATGACGACCTCAGAGTCGTCCTCAACCGTATCAACCGCACGACTATTCTCCGTTGGCAGCAGAGCAAGCAACTTGCCGGAATTAGGTTGCAATCCAATTGGTCGGCAGGCCGAGAAGGCGATGTCGCTATGAGTTCGTTCTCGCAGTCGGGGATGTTTCTGCGTGGGATGGGGGCCTGGCTGGTGCAGCTAATTAACCCGGGTCCGGCATAAGCCGAACACTCAGAGAACGAGAAGGAGTTTCATCGGCCGATTCAGCCTCGTCGTTCCCGAATTGCCGGTACGTGACTGAGCCGGGTTGCTTACCGCGCCGCGGTTACATACCAACTAGTAGCTCCGCTGTCCTCAGTGAGGACTTCGTATGGATGGTCTGGAATTACGAACACTCTGTAACCATCACCTGCACCGAAGAGAGAAGCCCCTCGGGTGGCACGATCGCCGCAGCCCACGGTGACCACATCTTCGTCAAGGCATATTTACACGGTAGAGAGTTACCGTAATTGAGTTTGCTTCCCTAAATGGGAATATCGGCTGTTCGAAGTGAGTACCTTTTTAGCTTCAGGGCTGGTCGCTCAACAAGCCACCATGAACCAAGTGCTACGGCTACAGTGCCAGACAGCAGCAGCCCCACTGCCGCCTCCCCGCTTAGTAGTGAATCTACACCCAAGAAAATTACTGTATTAATCAAAACTTGATGCCAAAGGTAGGCACTGAAACTCAAGTCACCGAGCCTGCTTGTAAAACGGCTCAGCACTTTGGGGCCCTTAATTCCCAGCCACATAGCCGCATATGCGAGGGGAATCGCCGATGCTGCGTTGACGAGCAGATCCAGCCGAGGCGAATCCCCCAGTCCGTTGACAGTGATTACAAAATAAAGTGCGACAGCCAGCAATGCGACGTCACCTCGCCAGACAAAACGATCAGCTACACGCAATAGAAGCATTCCAATAGCGAAATAGATGAGATACGGCGCAAATGTCAAACCAAACAAAAGCCAGACACGAGAGCCTGCCGCATTGCCACCCGCCGCCGAATATGCAAATAGGCTGCAAAAGGCTAGGACTATAACGATGATCATCATCCTCGTCCAGCCAATCTTCTTACTTAGCCTGACAAGAAGAGGCACTATCACGTAGAAGGAGACTTCCACTGGTATTGTCCACAAACTGCTATTGATAATACCAGAGCCGAAATCCCCTACGGCTGAAGGATTGTAAACTGGAGCAAATATCGCATAAGACGCAGTGACGGCTAGAAAATCTGCTGGCGTCCAGTCAGTGAGAACCCCTAGAACTGCAAGAATGATAAAAGTACCAGCGAGGCAGAGATAAAGGGCCGGCGCGATCCTCAAGAACCGATTGAGGTAAAATTCCCTCCATCGACGTCCGGTAGACGCTGCTTTCTCGCCAGATGCGTAGACCAACATCCCGCTGAGAATGAAGAAGAGCGGCACGCCCCCTGAAAACCAGAAGTTATTATCGCGAGTAACCCATAGAAACGTTGTGTCCAAGTAGTAGACGACATGATGAACGACAACCGTTATCGCGGCCAGTAGTCGTAAAAAGTCGAAGTTGTTCTGGCGCGGCAAGACCGAGCCGGACACCTCACGGACCACGTTGTTATTCATGCAGTTATCCCTGCCGACGTCGTCTCAGCCGCCACGAACACGGTTACAATCTCTCCACGTTGCCGCCGGAGGTAACATTTCGAGCGTCAAAGACCGGAATTCCCGAACCCGAAACGACCTCCAAGTCGACATCGTCGTGGTTCGTCAAAATCACGACTAGGTCCGCGCCGCTTACCGCGTCGCCGACCGACAGCGGTCTCCCTACAAGGGCGGGCCAGCGATGATCCTCCACATGTGAATCCACTGCTGTCACTTTTGCTCCAAGCTCCAGAAGAAGTTCGATAACCCGCATAGACGGAGCTTCTCTGATGTCACCGGTATTCGGTTTGTAAGCCAGACCGATCAGGCTGATCTCTGCTCCACGAACCGACTTGGATCGCTCATTCAGCATCGTCATAATGCGCTGCACGACATAGTCGGGCATATGGTCGTTAACATCGTTCGCCAACTCGACAAAGCGGAAGCTCTTACCGAGCTGCTTGCGCACCTGCCACGAGAGGTAGCTGGGGTCGACGGGAAGGCAGTGGCCACCCACGCCGGGGCCAGGAGTGAACTTCATGAACCCGAAGGGCTTGGAGGAAGCAGCCTCGATGCTCTCCCAGACATCGACACCCAGTTGGTGCGCGAAGATGGCCAGCTCGTTGACCAGTGCGATGTTGACATGCCGGAAGGTGTTCTCGAGTAGTTTCGTCAGCTCTGCTTCCTTGGTGCCCGACACAGGAACAGTCGTGTCAACAAGCTGATCGTAGAAAGCCTGCACATACTTCAGCGAGACTGGGTTGATGCCAGAGACCACCTTCGGTGTCTCTCGGAAACCCCAAACCTTGTTGCCAGGGTCGATCCGTTCGGGGCTGTATCCGACGAAGAAATCAGAACCCGCAACAAGGCCAGATCCGTCTTCAAGAATAGGAACAAGCAACTCGACCGTCGTTCCCGGGTAGGTGGTCGATTCAAGAACGACGGTGGCACCCTGACGCAGGAATGGCGCCAATGACGCAGCTGACTGCTCAATGAAGCTCAAGTCGGGAAGTGAGTCGCGGAGAGGAGTCGGGACGGTGATGACCGCTATGTCGAAGCCCTCCACATCGGCGTAGTCCGTCGTCGCGAGATAGCGCCCACTCGCGGACGCGGAAGCGAGAGTCGCGTCTGAAATGTCGTCAACGTAGGAGAATCCGGTTTGCAACAGGTCAATACGGTTTTTGTCGAGATCGATGCCGACGACATCGTGGCCGACCTCGACCGCCCTCATGGCGACTGGCAACCCGAC
Organism: Frigoribacterium sp. AC759; assembly: GCF_979256015.1. Lineage (NCBI taxonomy): Bacteria > Bacillati > Actinomycetota > Actinomycetes > Micrococcales > Microbacteriaceae > Frigoribacterium > Frigoribacterium sp. AC759. The sequence goes on from NZ_CEEDMT010000005.1 coordinate 85,937, forward strand.
ATAACCTTGGCCGACGACAACTGTCTTCATATTATTGCTCTCTGTAGAGGTGGCCGCGCGACGGCGACGCACCTTATACGGGTTGTGGTGTAGGTACGGTGGAGGTAACTGGTTACTGCGCTATCGGCAGATCAGCCAACGAGTCATCTGCGAGCCCCGCCTTGAGAGCGTCTAGGCCAGCCTGGTCGACGTTGACGATCGACTGGCCCCCGACGGACCCTGTTCCAGCAGTTGGCACGGTGAAGAAGTGCATGTTCGCCCGATCCATCGATCTAAGGCTGAGCGCCAGCGAGGCGATCGTTCCGACGTCGAACTCTCTATCGACTGTCAGGTACGGCGACATTGCAGTAACGAAGTCCGAAACCTTACCTGGGTCGGTCAGGGTCGAGCGGTTGAGGATGGTATTTGCCAGACCTCGGACGAACGCCTGCTGGTTCTTGACCCTCGTGAAGTCAGAGTCAGCGAAGGCGTGTCTTTCACGAACGAAGGCGAGCGCTGCATCACCCTCAAGTCTCGTGGAACCAGCGGGGTAGGAGAATTCGCCAGAACTAAATGCCTGCTCCGAGACGACGTCGACTCCGCCCAAGGCCGTCGTCATGCCCTTGAATCCTTCGAAATCGATGATGGCCACATGGTCGATTCGCACACCCAGGAGCTGCTCGACCGTTTGAACTGTCAACGGGGAACCGCCATACGCGAAGGCAGCGTTAATTTTATTTGGACCATAGCCAGGGATGTCAACGTACAAATCGCGCATTATCGACATGACGTATACATTCTCGCGGTCGGCGTCGACATGGAGCAGCATCATGGAATCAGTCCGCTGGTTCGATCCAGTGTCGTCATCGATCGTCGTAGGGTCTGCCCGGGAGTCCGAACCCATCAGCAGGATGTTCATGGCGCCGTCGGTCGTCGCCTCGGGCCGCGTGGACTCCTCCGGGAACGCCTGGGGGATCTTCGTCGCGTTGTCGTTGAACGAGTCGGCGAGGCGGGAGGCGTACACGCCTCCGACGACACCGACGGCCACCAGAGCGGCGACGAGCACCGCCGCCACCACGATGAAGAAGACCGCGACCTTCGACAGCCGACGCTTGCGCTTGCGCTTGCCGACGGGAGCGGGATCGTTCTCGTCGTTCGACGTCAGCGTGAAGATGTCGCTCATACTTACGGCTCCCCTGGCTCGTGGTCACGGATCTCGGCCCGAGCTCTCACGACTATAACGTGAGGGCGACTGATCTTCGAAGACGGGACGACGAACGCCCCGCCTGAGTCAGGCGGGGCGTTCGTGATCCGACGGAGTGTGACAGCGGCCGATGGTGGAGATGGGGGGAATTGAACCCCCGTCCATCGCTGAGATTGCACGCATTCTACGGGCGTAGCCAGATGAGACGTTCTGCTCGGCCCCGACCTTTGCTACTGGCTTCTAGGTCGACGGGCCCAGCCCGAGTGAAAGTCCCGCGTGACCCTCAGGCGTAGTCACGCAGCAAGCCCTCTAGATGACGTCAGGCTCTGGTTAGAAGGCGGTCACCAGACTGACGGACTCCATGTGGCTCTACTGCTTACGCAGCGAGAGCGAAGTCAGTGCGCTTGTTATTGGCACTTATTGTTTTCCAGAGATCGTTTACGAGATAACCCTGGATCCTCGGCCCGCTTCTCGTTCGCACACAGGCGATGTCGAAACCGATCATCCCCATGAGGGGCCGTTGTCACACTCTGTGGAGTTGTCGTGATGGAGCCGACCGCGGTGTTCTGCGGCCTTCCAGTGTAAGGCACGCCATGCCTCCTCGGCTACTCCCCCAGGTGCTTGCGCGCCGAGATCGCGGCCTGCGCCTCACGCGTCGCCGTGCGCTCGCGCAGCGTCTGACGCTTGTCGTACTCGCGCTTGCCCTTGGCCACGGCGATCTCGACCTTGGCCCGGCCGTCGCTGAAGTAGATCTTGAGCGGCACGATCGTGAACCCGCCCTCTTTGGTCTTCTGGCCGATCTTGTCGATCTCCTGGCGGTGCAGCAGCAGCTTGCGCTTGCGCCGCGGCGCGTGATTGTTCCAGGTGCCCTCGGTGTACTCGGGGATATGCACCGCGTCGAGCCAGGCCTCGTTCGCATCGACGAACGCGTAGCCGTCGACCAGCGACGCCCTGCCCTGCCGGAGCGACTTCACCTCGGTGCCGCTCAGCACGATGCCGGCCTCGTAGGTGTCTTCGATCGTGTAGTCGTGGCGCGCGCGGCGGTTGGTGGCCACGACCTTCTCGCCGCGTTCTTTCGCCACAGGTGCCTCCTGCAGGCATCTGCTTCTGGGGCTCCGCTAGCGGATCAGACCTTGAGGTACCGGCGGATGGCGATGTTGGCCGAGAGGGCCGCGAGCACGATGCCGACCAGGATGACCAGCGGGACGACCAGTGCGGTGTCGCGCAGGCCGACGAACGGGGTGCCCACGAAGTTCACCGCCAGATAGCCCTTCACGAAGAAGTTGACGATCGCGACGATCGCACCGCCCGCGAGCAGGGATCCGATCAGCGCGGCGATCACCCCCTCGAGGATGAACGGCGTCTGGATGAACGTGTTCGACGCACCCACCAGCCGCATGATGCCGAGCTCTCGCCGCCTGCTGAAGGCGCTCAGCCGGATGGTCGTCGCGATCAGCAGGACGGCGGCGATCAGCATCAGCACGGCGATGCCGATGGCCGTGTAGCTGGCGGCGTTCAGCACCGAGAAGATCGGGTCGAGGTAGGCCCGCTGGTCGACGACGCTCTGCACCCCGGCGAGACTCGAGAGGCTCTCGGTGAGGACGTCCGACTGGGTCGGGTCCTTCAGGTTGACCCAGAAGGTCTCGTTCAGGTACGACGGCTGCACGAACTCGGTCGCGGGGCTGTCGGCGAACTGCGTCGTAAAGCGGTCGTAGGCGTCTTGCTGCGTCTCGAAGTACGAACGGTCGACGAACGGCTGCAGCACCTCGGAGTCGAGCTGCGCCTGCACCGCGTCGATCTGGTCTTGCGTGGCCTTCGCGCCCGTGCAGTTGCCGGTCGTGTCGGTGTCGGTGCAGAGGTACACCGCCACCTGGGCCTTGTCGTACCAGTAGCCCTTCATCTGATTGATCTGCATCTGCAGCAGCGCCGCCGTACCGACGAAAGTCAGCGAGATGAAGGTCACGAGCACGACGGCGACGACCATCGAGACGTTGCGCCGCAGGCCGCTGCCGACTTCGCTGAGGACGAGTCCGAGTCTCATTCGTCGGCCCCTCTCAGGCTCAGGTCTTCGACCCCGATGGCTTGGATGGGCACCGCCTGCGTCTGGTAGCCGCCCTCGCGCTCGTCGCGCAGGATGTTGCCAGCGCTGAGCTCGATGACGCGACGCTGCATCTGGTCGACGATGCCGGCGTCGTGGGTGGCCATGATGACGGTGGTGCCGCCGGAGTTGATCCGCTCGAGCAGAGTCATGATGCCGGCGCTGGTCGAGGGGTCGAGGTTACCGGTCGGCTCGTCGGCGAGGAGGACGGCGGGCTTGTTGACGATCGCCCGGGCGATGGCCACGCGCTGCTGCTCGCCACCGGAGAGCTCGTGCGGCAGACGGTGCTGCTTGCCGACCAGACCGACCATCTTCAGCACGTCGGGGACGGCCTCCTGGATGAAGCCCTTGCTCTTGCCGATCACCTGCAGGCTGAACGCGACGTTGTCGAACACGTTCTTCTGCGGCAGCAGCCGGAAGTCCTGGAAGACCACGCCGATGTTGCGACGGAAGTACGGCACCTTGCGGCTCGAGAGCGTGCTGAGACGCTGCCCGAGCACGTGGATCTGCCCCGCCGACGGCTTCTCCTCCTTCAGCACGAGCCGGAGGAAGCTCGACTTGCCAGAGCCGCTGGCCCCGACCAGAAAGACGAACTCGCCCTTGAGGATCTCGAGGGTGACCGCGTTGAGCGCCGGTCGGGGATTGCCGACGTAGACCTTGGTGACTTCATCAAACCGAATCATGACGGTGGCTACCCTAAGCGCCAGCCCCGGTGATCACCGCAGCGACGCGCACGCCCGGGGGCTATGAATCCCCTGGGATGCCGAGGAGGCGCGGTGCCGGTCGGCGGGCAGCGGCGGCGGCTCAGGAGCGTGCGTCAGGAGTCGTCGCGCTTGCGCCAGCGGATGCCCGCCGAGATGAAGCCGTCGAGGTCGCCGTCGAAGACGTTCGACGGGTTGTTGACCTCGTGCTCGCTGCGCAGGTCTTTGACCATCTGGTACGGCGCGAGCACGTAGCTGCGGATCTGGTCGCCCCAGCTGGCGGTGATGTTGCCGGCGAGCTCTTTCTTCTTCGCGTTCTCCGCCTCCTTCTGGAGGAGCAAGAGTCGGGACTGCAGCACGCGCATGGCGGCGGCCCGGTTCTGGATCTGGCTCTTCTCGTTCTGCATCGAGACGACCGTGCCCGTGGGGATGTGCGTCAGGCGGACGGCCGAGTCGGTCGTGTTGACGGACTGACCACCGGGCCCGGACGACCGGAAGACGTCGACGCGGATGTCGTTCTCGGGGATCTCGATCGACTCGGTCTCCTCCATCAGAGGGATGACCTCGACCGCGGCGAAGCTCGTCTGACGCTTGCCCGCGGCCCCGAACGGGCTCATGCGGACGAGCCGGTGCGTGCCCGCCTCGACGCTGAGGGTGCCGAAGGCGTAGGGCGCGTCGATCTCGAAGGTGGCGCTCTTGATGCCGGCCTCTTCGGCGTAGCTGGTGTCCATCACGGTCGCCGACATGCCGTGCTTCTCGGCGTAGCGGAGGTACATGCGCAGCAGCATCTCGGCGAAGTCGGCGGCGTCGACCCCGCCGGCGCCGGCGCGGATCGTGATGACGGCGGGCCGCGGGTCGTACTCGCCGTCGAGCAGGGTCTGCACCTCGAGGGTGTCCATCATCTTCTGCAGGGCCTTGAGCTCGACCTGCGCCTCGTCGGCGCTCTCTTGATCGTCGCCGTCGTTGGCCATCTCGACCAGCACCCCGAGGTCGTCGAGGCGCTGCTCGGTCGTCTCGAGCTTCTCCAGCTCGGCCTGGCGGTGGCTGAGCGCGCTCGTGACCTTCTGCGCGTTCTCCGTGTCGTCCCACAGGTCGGGGGCGGACGCCTTCTCGCTGAGCTCGGCGATCTCGGCCACCAGACGGTCTTGCCCGATCACCGCGCGGATGTCTTCGAACGTGGCCCGGAGGGCGGCAATCTGCTCAGAGAAATCCAGTGCGATCATGGTGACCGAGCTTACCGGGCGCGGCCGACACCCGCGTCTCGCAGGGCCAGGTCGGCCAGTCGCCTCACCGCGTCGACGTCGCCCGCCCGCCAGGCGGCGACCGGGTTCGAGGTCACGGCCGCGAGTTCGCGCGCGTCGAGCGTCGACAGCGCCCGCAGGGCGAGCAGGTCGTCGCCGCCAGGGCCGCGCAGCAGGGCCGACACCGAGGAGGCGCGGCGCACGAACGCGATCCGTCGCCTCAGCCACGTCAGCAGGATCACCACGACGGGCAGACCCGCGACCAGGAGGCCGACCACGAGGGAGGCGGTGCCCACCGCCTCCTGCTGGTCCCGCCCTGCAGCCACCAGCGTCGACGCCGCGTCGCTCGCACCGATGAACGGGCGCCCCGCGGCCTCGCCCACGAGCGGCAGACCCGAGATCGACTCGGCCGCATCGCCCATCGACTGCTGGAAGCCCAGCCCCGCGTCTTCGACCCGACGCCCCAGCTCGGCGAACGTCCGGACGAACGCCGCCGCCGTGAGACCGGCCACGACCGCCGCGACCAGGAGCGCGAGCGCCACGACGTCGGAGGTGATCTGACGCGCACGGACCGCCGTCGACGCCGAATAGAGCTGCATCGCCCCAGTCTGCCCGCCCTGCGCGTGCGCGCGCTCTCGCGCTCCGCGCGCCGCGCGCCGCGCGCCCCGCGCCCCGCGGCGAGCCACCCCCGCATCGAAGTGACCCGTCCGGGGCATCCGCTGCCCCGCAGGGGTCCCGACGGGTCACCTCGATTCGCGGCGAGCGAGGTAGCCGCGATACGCGCCGCACCGCACCGCCCGGCACCGCACCGCCCGGCACCGCACCGCACCTCCCCGCACCGCACCTCCCCGCCTTCGCACTGCCCCGCACCTCCCCGGCACCACACCACCATCGAAGTGACCCGACCGGGCCATCCGACGCCCCGCAGGGGTTCCGACGGGTCACCTCGATTCGCAGCGAGCGAGGTATCGACGGATCCGGGCCGTGAGGACGGCCGCGGCTGCGCCGTACAGGTCGTCACGACTGACCAGCACGACGCGCCAGCCCTCGTCCTCGAAGCGCTCGCGGCGGGCCAGGTCGTAGCGCCATGTCTCCAGATCGGTGCGATGGTGATCGCCCTGGTACTCGAGTGCGAGTCGGCAGCACCCGTAGCTGAGATCGGGCTTGCCGAGATACGACCCGTCCGCCGCGTACCGCTTGACGTTGACCTCGGGCTCGGGCAGCCCCGCCCGCACGATCAGCAGCCGGAGGTCCGTCTCCTGCGGCGAGTCGACCCCCGGCCGCACGAGCTCGAGCGCCTCCCTGAGCCGCCGGATGCCAGGGCGACCCCGCACCGACGCCGCCGCCTGCAGAGTCGTGACGGGGAGCTCACGCGCGAACGCGTGGCTCGACCACGACCCGGCCATCGCGTCACCGAGACGGACCAGGTCGTCGAGGCCGATGTCGTTCGCCGCCTGCACGAGCGCGTCGACCGGGTCGGCCACCGGGAGACCGCCGATGTCGTGGAGCGTGGCGGGGACGAGGCGGTGGCCGACGACACCGGCCCGACGACGCTGGCGGGATCGAGTCGTGCCGATGTGCAGAGGCCCGGGCTCGGAGCGGCGGGGAGTCGGCAGCCCGGCGAGCGCGAGCGCCGTCTCATGGGCGAAGTACTCGTCGAGGCGCAGCAGGGGTGCGAACTCGCGACACCGGCCGACCAGCCCCTCGGCCTGCGACGGCGACCGGACACCGTGGAAGGGCGAGCGGAGATCGTGGGCCCGGAGGCGGTGGGGCGCGACGCCGTGCGACAGCGCCGTCGCCGTCGAGAACGGGCCCCGGGCCAGTGGCGGAGGCAGAGGACGTGGGTGCATGGGGCCATGCTCGCTCCCGCCCCGCGGCGTCTCGGGGGGTGGGGCCCGGTGCTGTGGATGGCCCGAGCATCGCGCCCCCTGTGGAGGACGCGCGTCGGCTGCCCGCGCCGCCCCCGCCGCATCGAAGTGACGCGAAGCGGGCCCTCCGAGCCGCACAGGCCCCGCTTTGCGTCACCTCGATGAACGGGGCGCGGCGAAGCCGTACCGCTAACCCCGCACACCACGTCGAGGTGACCCGAAACGCGCCCTCCGCACCGCAGAAGGCCCGCTTCGCGTCACCTCGATTGAACGCGCGGCGACGCCGCGATCCGCTCCCCACGCGCGCCACGTCCAGGTGACGCGAAACGCGCGTTTTCAGACGCACAAGGCCCGCTCAGCGTCACCTCGACGAACGGCGCAAAAAGACGACCCTCTCCGCACCCCGAGCGCTACGTCCATGTGACTCGAAACGCGCCTTTCGAGCCGCAGAAGGCCCGCTTCGCGTCACATCGATGAACGGGGCGCGGCGACGCCGTACAGCGAACCCCGCACACCACATCGAAGTGACGCGAAACGGGCCCTCCGAGCCGCACAGGGCCCTCTTCGCGTCATTTCGATGGAGCCCGCGGCGATGCGGCACCGCGCGCACCCCGCACACCACGTCGAGGTGACGCGAAACGCGCCCTCCGAGCCGTGAGAGGCCCGCTTCGCGTCACCTCGATGAAGCGGCGCAGCGCAGCGCTACCGCGCGCCGAGGGCGGGCGCGCGGTCGGCGTAGCCCGCGCGTCCGGCCCGCGCGACCGCGTCCGGCAGCGCCGCGAGCAGAGCGTCGACGTCGGCCGCGGTCGACGTGTGCCCCACGGTCATGCGCAGGGCGCCGCGTGCTTCGTCGTCGCTCAGCCCCATCGCCAGCAGCACGTGCGACGGCTCGGGGATCCCCGCCTGGCACGCCGACCCGGTCGACACGCTCACCCCGGCGGCGTCGAGCAGGAACAGCAGCGAGTCGCCCTCGCACCCCTCGAACGTGAAGTGCGCGTTGCCGGGCAGCCGGTCGACGGGATCGCCGCGCAGCACCGCCCCCGGCACCGCCTTGCGCACCCCGTCGATCAGCCGGTCGCGCAGCGGCGCGTAGTCGACATGCGGCTGCTCGGCCGCGACGGCGAAGGCCACGGCCGCCGGGGCGTCCTGTGTGCCCGAACGCACCTGCCGCTGCTGCCCGCCGCCGTGGATCAGGGGGACGACCGTCGCCGCCCGTGACAGCACGAGCGCGCCGATGCCGATCGGGCCGCCGATCTTGTGGGCGCTGACGCTGAGTGCGGCGAGCCCCGACGCGCCGAAGTCGATCGGCACCTGCCCGTACGCGGCCACGGCGTCGGAGTGCACCGGCACCCCGTGCGCCCCGGCGAGCGCCACCACCTCGGATACCGGCTGCATCGTGCCGACCTCGTTGTTGGCCCAGAGCAGGCTGACGAGCGCCACGTCGTCGTGGGCGTCGAGCGCCTCGGCGAGCGCGTCGAGGCGCACCCGGCCGACGGCGTCGAGCGGGATCCACGTGACGACGGCGCCCTCATAGCGCTCGAGCCATTCGACGGTGTCGACCGTGGCATGGTGCTCGCCGGCGGCGACGAGGAGGCGCGGGCGGGGTCGATCGGACTGCCGCGCCCACCAGAGGCCCTTGACGGCGAGGTTGACCGACTCGGTGCCGCCCGAGGTGAAGACGACCTCGATGGGTTCGCAGCCGAGGGTCGCCGCGACGCGCTCGCGGGCCTCTTCGAGCACGCGCTTGGCGTTCTGGCCCGCGCTGTGGATCGACGAGGGGTTGCCGACCGCGCCGAGGGCCTCGGTGTACGCCGCGATGGCGGCCGGGTGCATCGGCGTGGTGGCGGCGTGGTCGAGGTAGACGGTCATGTCGGTTCTTCGAGCATCGAGGGCGGGCGAGGGTCGGCGCGGGAGGGCGCAGGCAGGAGGCGCGGGTCGAGCCGGTGCCGACCCGTCATCTACTGTAAGTGCCGTGTCCGACATCGACCCCCTGCGCGACCTCGGCCTGCCCCAGGGCCCCGAGGGGCCGACCCTCCGGGTGTGGTCCGCCTCGGCCACCCGCATCGACCTCGTGATCGACGACGCGCCGCACGACCGCGTCGTGCCGCTGACCCGAGGCGACGGCGACGTGTGGAGCGCGACCGACCCCTCACTTACGCCCGGCCGCCGGTACTGGCTCCAGGCCGACGGCCCCTCGGGCGGCGGCGACGCCTTCGACCCGTCGCTCGAGCTGCTCGACCCCTACGCCCGCGGGCTCGGCCGCACGGGGCGCGGCGGCTGGCAGTCGGCCGTCGTCGACGAGTCGTTCGACTGGGGCGGCGTCGCCAAGCCGCGCACGCCCCTCGACCGGGTGGTCGTCTACGAGGCGCACGTGCGGGGGCTGACCCGCCTGGCGCCGTTCGTCCCCGAAGAGCTGCGCGGCAGCTACGCGGGGCTCGCCGCCGAGCCGACGATCGAGTACCTGAAGTCGATCGGCGTCACCGCCGTGCAGCTGCTCCCGGTGCACCAGCACGTCGACGAGCAGCGTCTCGTCGCCCAGGGAATCGAGAACTACTGGGGCTACAACACCCTGTCGTACTTCGCTCCCCACACGGCGTACGCGAGTCGCGACGCCCAGCTGGCCGGCGCCTCCGCCGTCCTCCGCGAGTTCAAGGGCATGGTGCGGCTGCTGCACGAGGCGGGCATCGAGGTCTACCTCGACGTCGTCTACAACCACACGGCCGAGGAGGGGGCTGACGACGGCCCGATCACGAGCCTCCGCGGGCTCGACGGGTCCGGTTACTACCGGCACGACGCCGACGGCCGACCCGTCGACGTCACCGGCTGCGGCAACTCGATCGACACGAGCACCCCGGCCGCGTCGCGACTGGTGCTCGACTCGCTGCGCTACTGGGCGAACGAGGTGCAGATCGACGGCTTCCGGTTCGACCTGGCGGCGACCCTCGGCCGCGGGGCCGATCACGTCTTCGATCCCGAGCACCCCCTCCTCGCGGCGATCGTGTCCGACCCGGCGCTCGAGGGCGTGAAGATGATCGCCGAGCCGTGGGACGTCGGGATGGGCGGCTGGCAGACGGGCGCGTTCCCCCACGGCTGGATCGAGTGGAACGACCGGTTCCGCAACCGCACCCGCGAGTTCTGGCTGACCGACGTCGCGGCCGCGCGGGCGAACGGCCTGCCGCCCTCGGGTCTCGGCAGCTTCGCCTCGAAGCTCAGCGGCTCGAGCAACATCTTCGCCCACGAGCGGGGGCCGCTCGCCGGGGTCGGCTTCGTCACGGCGCACGACGGGTTCACGCTGCTCGACCTCGTGTCGTACGACGCGAAGCACAACCTGACCAACGGAGAGGGCAACCGCGACGGCACCGACGACAACAGATCGTTCAACCACGGCATCGAGGGCCACAGCGACAACCCCTGGATCTCGGACGCCCGCCGGCGTTCGATGCGGAACCTGCTCGCGACGCTCTTCGTCTCGGCGGGCATCCCGATGCTGACGGCGGGCGACGAGCGCGGACGCACCCAGCACGGCAACAACAACGGCTACTGCATCGACAGCGAGCTGACCTGGGTCGACTGGTCGGACGAACCGTGGCAGGTCGCGCTCCGCGACGACGTCGCCGCGCTCGCCCGGCTGCGGGCCGAGAACCCCGCGCTGCGGCCCGTCCGGTTCGGCGTCGACGGGGCCTGCACCCTGAGCGCCACCCAGATGTCGTGGCATTCGGCCTCGGGCGCCGAGATGCAGCCCGGCGAGTGGAACGACGCGGCGGTGCGCACGCTCCAGTACCTGGCCACCTCGACCCCGGAGCACGAGGCGCCGAACAGCGTGCTCGTCGTCGTGCACGGCGCCGAGACGATCATCGAGGTGACCCTGCCGACCGTCGACGGCGTGGAGGGCTACGAGCCCCTCTGGTCGAGCGACGACCGCCGACTGCCCGACGCCGGCCGACCGGGCGAGACGGTGTCGATCTCGGGCCCGACGGTCGTCGTGTACCGCGTCGGCTAGGGCGGCTGCCGTGTCGGAACGTCGCATCGAGGGCACGCTGACGAGCTGGAACGACGACCGCGGCTTCGGGTTCCTCACCCCGGACGCGGGCCACGGCCGGGTCTTCGTCCACATCACGGCCTTCAGCGGCGGATCTGCGCGACCGCGCGTCGGCGAGCGGTACTCGTACGCGGTCGACCGCCACGGCGACCGCGGGCCCGAGGCGGTGAGAGTGGCTCCCTCGGGCACGACCTGGTCGGCGCCGCGCGCCCGACCCGCGCGCCCCTCCTCGCGGGGTCGTGTCGCCGCCGCCGGGGCCGTCGTCGTCGCGCTCGCCCTGACCGTCGTCGCCCTGTGGCCGATCGCCGGCGTGTGGTCCACCGGGTCGCCGGCCGGGACAGCCGACGTGTGGTCGCTCGGTCCGCCGGCGCTGGCGGGTCGCCTCGCCGTCGTCGGGACCGTCGCACTGCTGAACCTCGCGACCGCCGTCGCCTACGCCGTCGACAAGCGGGCCGCCCGACTGGGGCTCCGGCGGATCCCCGAGCGGAGCCTGCTGCTCTGCGGTCTGCTCGGCGGCTGGCCGGCCGCCGTCGTCGCACAGCAGCTGCTGCGGCACAAGACGGGCAAGCCCGCGTTCCGGCGCGTGTTCGCCGCGACCGTCGCCCTGAACCTCGTCGCCGTGGCGGCCGTCGCCGCAGCCTTCACAGCGATCGCCTGAGCCGCGGCCGACGCGGCGAGAGCGGCCAACGCAGCGAGAACGGCGAGCGCGGCCAGCGCGGCGAGCGCCCGAGTCACGGCAGCCGGGTCGGGAGCACCGCACGCACGGGCACCGGCGGCGACCGGACCGGTTCGGGCCGGGTCCGGGCGCGCGCCGTCGCTCGTCGTGTTCGTCGTCGCACGCGACGGCCTCGGGTCCGGGCCGTCGTTGCATCCGGCGGGGTGTCAGCAGTGCGACACCGCCGATCGACGGGCGCCGGGCTCTCGGGGCGGATGTCGCCCCGGGCGGGCAGGCCGCGTCGTCGTCCCCGACTGTAGCGGTCCCCCAAACGGCCGACAAGCACGTCCGGTCGCGCACTCGCACCCCAATCCGGGGGGTCACCCCGAGACAGCTCGGACGACCGGTGGCACGACCCCGACTCGACCATCGGACGACCATCGATCGACCGTCGGATCAGCTCTCGGATCGACCCTCGGAGGACCCTGCGGACCGCCCCTCGGACGCACCCTCGGACGCGTCCTCGGACCGGCCGGCCGACCGCCGCCCGCGACCCCGCCCGCGCCGCCGCTCCGCGCGATGCGCGACGAGACCCGAGGTGATCATGTACCCGGCGTAGCCGAAGAGGGCGACCGCCAGCAGGGGCACGATCCAGGCCCGCGCCTGACCGTTGACGGCCTGGTTCACGAAGCCGAGCCACGGGACGCTGTACCAGAGGGTGCCGCGCACCTGGACGGGCAGCACGGCCTTCTCGTCGGCGGCGGAGTTGTTGTCGCCCTTCGTCACGAACGACGTGGTGCCGTCCGACGCCGACACGATCTCGATCACCCGGTGGCTGATCACCTCGGGCCGACCGGACTCGATCTGATACGTCATGACATCGCCGACCCGCACATCCTCGGTGGACGTCGGGCGGACGACGAGCAGCGTCCCCGGCGGGAGGCTCGGCTCCATCGAGCTCGTCAGCACGGTCAGAGGCGTCGACCCGGTCGCCTTGGGCACGATGACGAGCAGCACGGCGAGCGCGACGACGACCAGCAGCAGCCCCGCGCTGAGCCCGACGCCGATGCTGTGCAGCAGCCCCCGTTCCGCCGAGGAGGCGCGGCGCGCGGTCACAGACGCCTCCGGTCGGTCATGCGGGGCCCTCCGACGAGCAGGCTCGGCGCCTCGACGGGGTGCTCGCCCGAGTCGGCCCGGTCGCCGGCGTCGTCCGCGTCGCCGCGGTCGCGGCGACGACGACGCCCGAGGGCGACGTACCCGCCGCCGAGCAGGGCCAGCACGCCCACGGCGATCGGCAGCCACTCCCCCGGCAGCGGGACGCTGACGAACGGGATCGCTCCAGCGACGGCATCCGAGCCCTCGTCCGCCGTCGCACCGCCGTCACCGCCCTCCCCGCCGGAGGCGGCCTCGATCGAGACCGCCCCGGTCGCCGGTCTCACGGCACTCGTCACGGAGCCCGACGATGCGGATCCGGCTGACGTCGAGCCGCCGGTCGCAGCGGAGCGCGCCTCCTGGTCGTCCACCCGGTCGCCGGCCGGCCCGCCGCCCGATCCGGTCTCCGAACCGCCGGTCGAGACGCACGGATCCAGCGTCTCGCCGCCCTGACCGGTGAGCGTGACGAGCACGGTGACTCCGACGGACTGCGCCGCCGATGCCTCGGATGCGTCCGCCGCGAGCCGCAGGGCCACGGTGATCGGCGCCTCCTCACCGGCCGGCAGCAGGGTCGAGGGCATGACCACCGAGCACGACGGGGAGTCGAGGGTGACGAGCGGCACGGCCTGCGCGACGGGCGCGGCAGCGGCGACGGGCGCCTCCTCGACCAGCGGCAGCACGGACGGCGAGCCGTCGAGCGCGACGCCGTCCGGCTCCGCCTCGCCGCCGAGCGTCTCGCCGTCGACCGCATCGCCGTCGTCGAGCCCCGAGGCCCACGCCGTCACGGACACGTCCCGGGCGAACTCGGTCGTCGAGGAGGTGATCCCGACGATGCGGGCGCCGAGCATGGCCGGCTCCGAGGTCGTGTTCTTGACCCAGAAGGTGCCCGAGGTCGAGCCGCCGGGCACGAGCGGCAGGCCGTCGGCGAACAGCCCGGAGTCGAGACGGGCCTGCCAGAGCCGCCCGTCGTCGCTCACCATCAGCCGTGGCGCGGAGGCCGTGCTCGAGGCGGATGCCGCCCCGGTGGCGCGTGCCGCGGCGAGAGACGGCAGCGCGACGGCGCCGGCGACGGTGAGCGACACCAGCAGGGCCGCCCCGATCGTCGCCCTACGGAGCGCGGGCCGCCCGATCACGGGCACTGGATGTTCCTCAGGCCGTTCGGGTCGTAACCGCCCACGACCACGCCGGTGGCCGCGATCGCCCCCGGCGCACCGTTCACGACGACGCGGATGTCGACGGTGATCGGCCCGTCGCCGTACGGGTCCTTCGGCAGCGTCTCGCGGGTGAAGCCGAACTCGGGGTAGTGCCCGGTCTCGGTCGCCGTGCCGACCCGGGTCGAGCCGACGAACGAGCCGTACGTCGTCTCGAGAGGGCGATCGGACGGGTCGAAGTGCAGGCGGGCGTAGTAGATGTCGGTGGTCGAGCAGGTCGCCGTCTTGCGGGGCGCGACCGTGTTGTTCTGCACGAAGCTCCGCTGCTGCGGGGAGGCGGTCCACGAACCGGTGGCGAGGGTCGCCCGCAGCACCGGGGTGACGCGACCGAGGGGCGAGGTCGTCGACGTGGACGAGCGGATGCACCAGGCGGCCGAGGCGCCGGCGGCGAGCGAGCCCGTCAGACGAGGAGGCGCGGACCAGGTCCCCGAGACCGACCCCGACCCGACCGCGGCGGACGCCGTGCACGAGGCGCCCGCGGTCGAGCCGCGAGGCACGGGCCAGGCGACGACGGAGACGGAGGCGGCGAGGTCGGCGGAGCTGCCCGAGGCGAGCGACCCGGTGGTCGAGTAGTCGGCGTCGACGGTGCCGGTGTTCGTGAACGACCAGGTTCCCGTGATCGCCGGCACCGACGCCGTGTAGTCGCGCTGCAGCGAGGTCGGGTCGGTCGTGCTGAGCGCCACGGCCCCCGTCGCCGCCTTCGTGGAGACCGGCGCGCTCGTCGTCCAGAGGGCGACGGCGGCGCCCCCGGCGGCGAGGGTCGAGCCGATGACGACGCCGGCCACGACGGCGAGCGCGAGACGCCGACCGGCGGCGACGGGCCGACGGCGGCGCTGAGCGCGACGGCCGGTCACGGAGCGACCTGCGTACCGGCCAGCACGAAGCCGACGGGGGCGCTCTTCGACTGGACGGTGGCGGGAGCGTCGGAGTCGAGGGTGAGGACGAGGCACCCCGTGAGGGACTGACCGGCGGGCAGCGTCGTCCAGGACGAGCCCGTGTCGAGGCTCGCCGCACGGGCCGAGGTGCCGGCCGTCGTGATCGTGCACGCGGTGCCGCTCCGCAGCACGGCGGCGGTGGCACGCAGCTCGCCGACCACCGCGGCGTCGGTCGACGTCGGCGCGGTGCCCGTGAGACGCAGGGCGAGGGGGACGGTGCCGGTGTTCCTGGCGATGAAGGTGCCCGAGACCGAGCGCCCGGGGCCGAGCTTCGCGACGTCGAGGGCCGACACGCTGGTCACCGCGACCCCGGCCGAGCCGGAGGTCACGACCGACGCCGACGTGGTGGCCGAGGTGCCGAAGAGGGCGTAGGTGCCGCCGGCGGTCGCGACGATCGCCAGCAGTCCGATCACGACGATCCCGGTCGCGGACCACAGCGGACGCACGAGACCACCGAGGCCGCGGGCGCCGCGGACGGGCTCGGCGCGGTGACGACGCTGCGTCGTCCCGTGTCGGCTCATCGCGCGGCTCCCGTCTCGGTGGTGGTCGTGATCGTATGGGATCAGGCGATGGCGCGCTGCTTGAGCGTGAAGGTCAGCTTGCTGAGGTCGAGGGTGCCGTTCATGCTCGCGGCGCCGTCGGTGGCCTGCGGCAGCTCGACGACGAAGGTGACGACGGCGGTGGTGCTCCCGGCCGCGACGGGGCGGACGACGAAGCTGCCGGCGGTCGCGGTGTCGGCGGTGACGCCGGCGGGCAGGGCCGACGAGCCGGCGGCGCTCGAGACGCCCATGGTGGTCACGGCGACGTTCTTGAGCGAACCGGTGATGGAGGCGGCCGAGTAGGTGAGGTCGGCGACGAGGTCGTTGCCCGACGCGTCGATCTTCATGGTCTGCGTGAAGCGGAGCTTGTTGCCGGGGACGATCTTGAACTGCGACACGTCGGAGATCGCGGCGTTCCGGCCGTTCGTGATGTCCGTCCAGGTGCCCGTCCCGCTCGGCGTCAGCGCCAGCGTGCCCGAGGTGACGCTCGCCGCGGCGACCTCGGTGTTGGCGTTCCACAGCGCGAAGGTGCCCGCGCCGCCGAGGAGGAGGGCGATACCGGCGGCAGCGGCGATGGAGCCTTTGACGAGCTTGTTCATGACGATCCGATCAGCCCTCGGGAGGGCGCGACGAGCACCGCGGGCGGCGTCCGTCGGGAGGACGCGCCCAGCGGGGCGGGTGAGAGGGGGAACCGGTCGGTGACGACCGGAGTCTGTGTCGGCGGCGCCGGGCTCTCGGTGGGATGACCGGGCGGGCAGGCCGTGCTGACTCGTACGACACTAGCGGTCCCCCAAAGTGCGGACACGGCGATTTATGCATATGCACTGACCCAGAACGGGGGGCAAAACGAACGCGGCGGTCTGTCCCCACCGGTGCGGACATGATTCTGTACCCCGAAAGGTCCTCTTCAGGTGATCTCGGGGGACGCCGCCCATCACCAGGGCCGACCCCGCCTCAGACCGGGTAGCGTCGCTGGCGTGTCGACTGCATACGAGCCCAAGGTCGGACGGATCCCCGTCACGGCACTGACCCCGACCACCCCTGACCGGGTGTTCCCGACGAAGGCCTTCTCGGGCGAGGTGGTGCCGTTCGGCGCCACCGTGTTCCGCGAAGGCCACGATCTGATCGGTGCCGACCTCCTCCTGGTCGATCCGAACGGTGCGACGACGAGGCACCCGCTCACCGCGGGCATCCCCGGCACCGACCGCTGGACGACCGAGGTCCAGCTGGAGATCGAAGGCGACTGGACCTGGCAGGTCGAGGCCTACACCGACGACTGGGCCACCTGGCTGCACACGGCCGAGATCAAGATCCCCGCCGAGATCGACGTCGACGTCACCTTCGCGCTGGGCAGCGAGCTGCTGACCGCGGCGATCGACGACTACCCCGAGACGGTCCTCGTCCGCGACGCGGCCACGGCCCTCGGCAACCCCTCCCTCTCGGCCGGCGCGCGCCTCCGGGTGGCTACCGACCCGCGCCTCGCCGCCGTCTTCGCGAGCAAGCCGCTCGCCAGCCTCCGCACCCGCAGCGGCACCGAGACCCTGCGCGTCGAGCGGAGCCGGGCCGGGCTCGGCAGCTGGTACGAGTTCTTCCCCCGCAGCGAGGGCGCGAAGAAGCAGGAGGACGGCAGCTGGAAGAGCGGCACGTTCCGCACGGCGGCCCGCCGACTGCCCGCGATCAGCCGCATGGGCTTCGACGTCGTGTACATCCCGCCCGTGCACCCCATCGGCACCACGTTCCGCAAGGGGCCGAACAACACCCTGACGGCCGGGCCCGACGACCCGGGATCGCCCTACGCCATCGGCTCGCCCGACGGCGGGCACGACGCCATCCACCCCGAGCTCGGCACGGTCGCCGACTTCCGCTGGTTCGTCGAGGCCGCGAAGAACAGCGGCCTCGAGCTCGCCCTCGACCTCGCGCTGCAGTGCTCGCCCGACCACCCCTGGGTCGCCGAGCACCCCGAGTGGTTCACGACCCTGCCCGACGGCACGATCGCGTACGCCGAGAACCCGCCGAAGAAGTACCAGGACATCTACCCCCTGAACTTCGACAACGACTACGACGGTCTCAGCCGCGAGGTGCTCCGCATCGTCCGCTACTGGATCGACCTCGGCGTGACCATCTTCCGCGTCGACAACCCGCACACGAAGCCGGTCCGCTTCTGGGAGTGGCTGCTGCACGAGATCCGCGGCACGAACCCCGAGGTGGTGTTCCTGTCGGAGGCGTTCACCAAGCCCGCCATGATGCAGGCGCTCGCCCAGGTCGGATTCCACCAGTCGTACACGTACTTCACCTGGCGCAACGAGAAGTGGGAGCTAGAGGAGTACCTCACCGAGCTGTCGAAGGAGACGAGCGGTTGGCTCCGACCCAACCTCTTCGTCAACACCCACGACATCCTCACCCCGTACCTGCAGTACGGCGGCCCGTCGGCGTACAAGATCCGTGCGGCGATCGCCGCGACGGCGTCGCCGACCTGGGGCGTCTACTCGGGCTACGAGCTCATCGAGGACGTCGCGCGCCCCGGCAGCGAAGAGAACATCGACAACGAGAAGTACGAGTTCAAGCCGCGTGACTGGGCCGCCGCCGAGGCGGCCGGCGCCTCGATCGCGCCGTACCTCACCCAGCTGAACCGCATCCGCGCGTCGCACCCCGCGCTGCGTCAGCTGCGCAACCTCGAGGTCCACTCGAGCGACGACGACGCCGTGCTCGTCTACTCGAAGTACCTGTCACGCGCCCACACCCGCAGCGGTCGCGCCGACGCCGTGATCGTCGTCGCCAACGTCGACCCGCACTCGGCCCGCGAGACCACCGTGCACCTCGACGTGACGAAGTTCGGCCTGACCCCCGGCGGCACGTACACGGTCCGAGACCTGATCACCGGCCAGTCGTGGACGTGGGGCGACGACAACTACGTCCGCCTCGACGCCTTCGTCGAGCCCGTGCACGTCTTGACCGTCGACCTCAACCGCGCACCGTAGGAGCACCCGAGATGACCTCCCCCTTCACCCCCGCGCCCGCGGAGGACCCGACGCCCGCCGACGTCCCGGTCGACCTGACCGTCGAGCAGACGCCGTCGGAGCAGACGCCCGCCGCGCAGGAGCCCGCCGCGCAGGAGCCCGTCGAGCAGCCCACCGTGGCGCCGACCGCACCCGACCTCGACGACGCCGAGGTCGCAGCCGCCGCGGAGGGTCGTCACGGCCACCCGCACGCGCTGCTCGGCGAGCACACCCGCGACGGGGTGACCGTCGTTCGCGTAGTCCGACCGCTGGCCGCCACGGTCACGGTGACCGGCGCCTCCTCGGAGGTCGTGACCCTCGAGCACGTGGGCCACGGACTCTGGCAGGGCGTCGCCGACGCGCCGCTCGGCGGCTACGAGATCGAGGCGAGCTACGAAGGAGGCGCGCCCTGGGTCGCCGACGATCCGTACCGCTTCTCCCCCACGGTCTCCGAGCTCGACCTCTACCTGTTCGGCGAGGGCCGCCACGAGCAGCTCTGGAACGTGCTCGGCTCGCACGTCCGCGAGCACGACGGCGTCACCGGCACCTCGTTCGCCGTCTGGGCCCCGCACGCGCACGCCGTCCGTGTGATCGGCGAGCTCAACGGCTGGTACGGCGCGCTGCACGCTCTGCGTCGCCTCGACGGCAACGGCGTGTGGGAGATCTTCGTGCCCGGTGTGACCGAGGGCGCGTACAAGTACGAGATCCTCACGCCCGACGGCGTCTGGGTCGAACGCGCCGACCCGATGGCGCGCCGGTCGGAGGTCCCCCCGGCCACCGCCTCCCTCATCACCCGCTCGGAGCACACCTGGTCGGACGACGCGTGGCTCGAGAAGCGCGCCGCGAGCGACCAGCACGCCGGCCCGATGAGCGTCTACGAGATGCACGTCGGCTCGTGGCGTCCGGGGCTCGGCTACCGCGAGCTGGCCGACCCGCTGGTCGACTACGTCACGGCCCTCGGCTTCACGCACGTCGAGTTCATGCCGCTCGCGCAGCACCCGTTCGGCGGCTCGTGGGGCTACCAGGTGACCGGCTACTACGCGGCGCAGAGCACCTACGGCTCGCCCGACGACCTGCGCTACCTGATCGACCGCCTGCACCAGGCGGGCATCGGCGTGATCATGGACTGGGTGCCCGGGCACTTCCCGAAAGACGAATGGGCCCTGGGCAACTTCGACGGGCGCGCCGTCTACGAGCACTCCGACCCGCGTCGCGGCGAGCAGCCCGACTGGGGCACGCTCGTCTTCAACTTCGGCGACTCGCAGGTGCGCAACTTCCTGGTCGCGAACGCCCTGTACTGGCTCGAGGAGTTCCACATCGACGGACTGCGCGTCGACGCCGTCGCCTCGATGCTGTACCTCGACTACAGCCGCAACGACGGCGAGTGGCTGCCCAACGAGCACGGCGGCCGCGAGGCCACCGAGGCGATCTCGTTCCTGCAGGAGGCGAACGCCACCGCCTACAAGCGCCACCCCGGCATCGTGATGATCGCGGAGGAGAGCACCAGCTGGCCCGGCGTCTCGCGTCCGACCAGCGAGGGCGGCCTCGGCTTCGGTCTGAAGTGGAACATGGGCTGGATGCACGACACCCTCGACTACGTCGAGAAGGACCCGATCCACCGCTCGTACCACCACGGCGAGATCACCTTCTCGTTCCACTACGCCTGGAGCGAGAACTTCATGCTGCCGATCTCGCACGACGAGGTCGTCTACGGCAAGGGCTCGCTCATCGAGAAGATGCCCGGCGACGACTGGCAGAAGCGAGCCAACCTGCGCGCCTACCTCGCCTACATGTGGGGCCACCCCGGCAAGCAGCTGCTCTTCATGGGCTCCGAGTACGGTCAGCCCACCGAGTGGAGCCAGGAGGCCGGTCTCGACTGGTCGGTGCTCGACCGCCACGAGCACCAGCAGATCTTCGACCTCGTCTCGAAGCTGAACAGCGTGTACCGCGCCGAGAAGGCGCTCTGGGCGCACGACTTCGACACCGAGGGCTTCGAGTGGATCGACGGAGGCGCGGCGCAGCAGAGCGTCGTCGCCTTCATGCGGAAGTCCGGCGACGGCGAGAGCGTGGCCGTGCTCGCCAACTGGTCGGGTCAGCCCGTGCAGATGCGCTTCGGGTTCCCCGAGGCGGGCACCTGGCACGAGGTGCTCAACACCGACGCCGTCGAGTTCGGCGGCTCGGGGGTCGGCAACTACGGCTCGGTCGTCGCGACGGACAGTCCCTGGGCCGGGCGACCCGCCTCGGCGGACGTCCTGCTGCCGCCGCTCGGGGTGCTCTGGCTCAAGCGCCGCCCCTGAGTCCCGAGGCGGCGGGGTCGTGACGACCCGCGCCTCCTCGGAACCGCTCGCGACAGCGGAAGGCCCCCGTCCGGTTCTCGGACGGGGGCCTTCATCGTTCTCACGGCACCGGCGCCCTGGTCGGCGTCTGGGGTCGGCGTCTGGGGTCGGCTCAGTAGAGCAGCATCGTCAGGCGGCGGCGTGCGGCGACGACCCGGGGGTCGTCGGCCCCGATGATCTCGAAGTACTCGAGGAGGCGCGCGCGGGCCCGATCACGCCCCGCAGCGTCCTGCGTCGGGAACACGGTGAGCACCCGGTCGAACGCGTCGTCGACATGTCCGCCGCTCACGTCGAGATCGGCCACGGCGAGCTGCGCGTCGAGATCCGCCGGGTCGGCCGCCGCCGCCTCGCGGACCTCGGCCAGAGTGACCCCCTGCAGACGGGCGATCAGCGACACCTGCGCGAGACCGGCGACGGCCAGCTGGTCGCGGGGGTCCTGCGCGATGGCCGTCTTGTAGGCCGCGATCGCCGCGTCGTAGTCGCCGCGGTCGATGGCGTCGTAGGCGTCCTGGTGGTGCGGGGGCAGCGGCTCGGGCTCGGGCTCGGGCGCCTCGCCCTCCACGTCGGGGGCGCCGTCGACGACCGCCCGGCCGGTCACGCCGTTCTGAGCGGCGAGCTCGAGCACCTGCTCGAACGCGTCGCGCACCTGCGCCTCGGGGAGGGCCCCGACGAACAGCTGCACGGGTCGACCGCCGACCACCGCGGCGACCGCGGGGATGGACTGCGCCTGGAACGCCTGGGTCAGCTGGGGGTTCGCATCGACGTCGACCTTGGCGAGCACGAGACGACCGGCGTACTCGGTCACCAGCTTGTCGAGCACCGGCGAGAGCTGCTTGCACGGCCCGCACCACTCGGCCCAGAGGTCGACGATGACGGGCACCGTGTTGCTCAGCTCGAGGAACTGCGCGAAGGTCTCGTCGGTCGCGTCGATCACGAGCGACGGGACGCCCACGGTGGCAGCGGCCCCGCCGTCGGGGGCGCCGGGTGCTCCCCCGGTCGCGGGCGCCGGTCGGCCGGCACCGCCCGCGGAGGGCCGCTCGACGAGCGACGACAGGTCGACGGCTCCGCGGAGACCGGCGGGCAGAGGGGGGACGTTGGTCATGGCAGCTCCTTAGCGCTGATGAGGGCCTGGCTGAATCCGAGGAGGACGATCTTCTGGTCGCTGCCCACGGCGGGCACCGAGAAGAGCAGCTCGACGCCGTAGGTCGCCTCGATGCCCTTCGTCGTCTTCTCGATGCCGGTGAGGGTCTTGACCGCACCGGCCGGGTTGACCTCGGCCCCCTCGGCGGTGGGCTTGACGGTCTCGACCTCGTTCAGGGCGACGGACACGATGGCACCGGCGTCGTTCGTCGCGAACGCGACGGCCGGGTCGTCGTCGGGGTTCGAAGCGAAGTCGATCGACGCGGTCTCGGGCAGGGCCTCACGTTTGGCGTCTTTGTAGGGCTTGCCGATCTTCTCGCGCAGGGTGTCGCCCTCCGGCTCGAAGAGCGGCGCGTACTCGCTCTCGTCGCCGTTGGCGAGGATGTCGCCGTAGGCGGTGGCGAGCTGGTCCGGCTGCAGGGTCAGGAGCTTGACGTCGGGCGAGAGCCGGGCGGCGCCGATGCTGGCGGGCGCGACCGTGGGAGGCGTGGCCCCGGCCTCGAGGCTGGTCAGGTACTCGACCTGGTAGTTGGCCCGCGCCTCCTCTTGCACGAGGGTGAGCGCGATGGGCGCCACGGCCGTGTCGTCGGACTGGACGATGGCGAAGACGCTGCGGGGCCAGGTGTCGGCCTGCTGGGGCAGGGTCAGGGTGACGTCGCCCTCGGGGATGGCGATGGGCTCGGCGGCGGCCGCGTCTTTGTCGCGCAGGGCGTAGTTGGCCTCGCGCTGGGCCAGGGCCGGCCCGGTGAAGCGGGTGGCGGCGAGCTCGGCGTCGAGGGTCCCGTCGGCCTGCGAGGCCACGGCGGAGATGCGCTGCACGATGCGCTCGGCCTGCGCCACGCTGACGACCGGGGGCTGCAGGTCGTCCTGCTCGTCGTCGGACGCGGCGCCGGTGCTCGTCGGGGTGGGCGTCGCGGACGGACCCGACCCGGTGCCCCCGACGGCGCTCGGCCAGTAGTCGGGGGTGCAGCCGGAGAGCGCCAGGGCCCCCACCAGCACGACCGGCACGATCGCCACGGAACGGCGGATCGCTCGACGGTCGCCCGCGCCGCCGTCGCCGATGCTCGACGGTTCGCGCCGCGTCCGACGGGTCGGACGGAGGGGCTTGCCCTGACCGGAGCGCCGGCGCGGACCGCGGTTGCGGCGGTGGTGGGCGATCGCCCAGATGTAGAGCAGCACGCCGATCAGCAGCATGAGGAGACCACCGGCGATCAGCGGACCGGCCATGGGCGTCGCCGTCGAGAGCGGCCAGGTCACCCGGATCGTGTCGGGTGCCGGCGCGGCGCCGTCGGACACGACGACGAGGGAGACGTCGTCGGGGGCGTCGAGGGAGAAGGTCGGGTCGGCCCCGGCGTACTCGGCGTTCCAGAGGTCGGAGTCGGCGGGGCTCGGGACGTCGGCGGTGTCGCCGTCGACCACCGTGCTGACGAGTTCGCCGCTCGTCTCGTCGAACGACACCTCGTTGTAGGCCGAGTCGCCGACCCAGCCGAGGACGTCGGAGGTGCGGCCCGTGGCGGCGAAGGCCGTGTCGGCACCCGAGATGCTCACCGTCTGGCGGCCGTCGTGACCGTGCAGCGCCTCGGAGGGCACGACGGTGATGCGGGCCTCGGAGTCGGAGGTCGAGACCGTCGACGAGACGCTGGGAGGTGGCGCGAAGACGGTCCGCTGAGCGAAGCCCAGGGCCACCATGAGCGCCGCCAGGACGACGACGAACACTGCGACGATGAAACGCACGTTTCTCTCCCTCCGTGCCACCATCCCGGTCGGGTCGCGACGAACCGCTCGGGACGGCCACGCCGGCGCGGGCCTGGCCGGATGGCCGGGCGCGGCAGCAGATTTTAAGACGGCTCAGCGTATCCGAAAAGACCTGGGAGGCGCGTGACCGACGAGAAGTCATCTCAGGCCGGGTGGCGACCACTCCCTCGCCCGCTAAAATCGTCGGGTCCGGGCCGAGCGATCTCGTTCCCGCCGCCGAGCAAGAGGAGACACCGTGGCCGCTGACGAATCGGAATTCGGGACGGAACTCCGCGGGTACCGCAAAGAAGAGGTCGACCGCGCGTTGGGCGACCTGCGGCGCGAGCTGATCAAGTCGAACACCGACCGCGCCGAGACGGTCGACGACCTCAAGCGTCTGCAGAGTCGCCTCGACGAGCTGCAGTCCGAGCTCGACGAGGCCGGCACCCCGACCTACGCCGGTCTCGGCAGCAAGCTCGAGCAGACCCTGCGCCTCGCCGAGCAGCAGGCCACCCGACTCGTCAGCCAGGCCGACATCGACGCCGAAGAGCTGCGACGCTCGTCGACGACCGAGGCCGAACGACTCGTCGCCGACGCCACCGAGCGCGCCGACGCCGTGCTGGGCGACGCCAGGGGTCGCGCCGCCGCCCAGATCGACGAGTCCCGTGCCGACGCCGACCGCATGGTCGCCCGAGCCCGCAACGAGGCCCGCTCGCTCCTCCAGGAGGCGCAGCGCGACTCGTCCGCCATGCGCGGCGCCGCGGCGACCGAGGCCGCCGAGAACGTGTCGACCGCCCGCCACGAGGCCGCCGCGCTCCGCGCCGACGCCGAACGGGACGTCGCCGAGCAGCGCGACATCGTCGGCCGCGAGGTCGCCGAGGCCCGTGCCGACGCCGCCGAGCTGGCCCGCACCACGGCCGAGACCCGCGCCCTCTTCATCAGCGACAGCGAACGCCAGCGCGCCGACCTCGACCGCGAGGGCGACACGCTCCGCGCCGAGCTCGCCCGTCTCGACGAGACCACCCGCGCCGAGCTCGAGGTCGAGGTGACCACCCGTCGCGCCGATCTCGAGCGTGAGATCACCGGCGCTCGCGCCGACCTCGACGACGACGTCGCGAACCGTCGCGCCGAACTCGACCGGGACATCGCCGAGCAGCGCGCCGAGCTGGCCCGCCACGTCTCCGAGACGCGCGCGGCGCTCGAGCGCGAGGTGGACGCCGGCCGCGACGACCTGAGCCGCGAGGTCGAGACGACCCGCGCCTCCTTGGCGACCGAGGCCCTCGAGATGCGAGCCGGGCTCCAGCTCGAGATCGAGACCGCCCGTGCGGAGCTCGAGCGCGAGGCCCGAGCCGCCCGCGACGAGATCGAGCTCGACCGCACCACGACCCGCGACGAGATCGAGCGCACCACCGTCGAGACCCGTGAGCGCCTGGCCCGCGACGTCCAGCAGCAGGCCGAGCGACTCGAGCGCGACGCCGCCGAGCACCGGGCGCAGGTCGAGGCCGAGACGGCGAACGCCCGTGCCGACCTCGACGCCGAGGTGGCTGAGAGCCAGGCGCGGCTGTTCGACGACGAGGAGGCGCAGCGCGCACGACTCGAGAACGAGGCGGAGACGACCCGCGCCCGGCTCGCCGCCGAACGCGACCGCGCCGAGGCGCTCGTCGCCCGCGAGACGGACGAGGCCCGGACGGCTCTCGCGCTCGAACGGACGACCCGACTCGACGAGCTCGAGCGCGACCTCGTCGCCCGACATCAGGCGGCCGTCGCCGAGACGCAGAACTACCTGGACGACGCTCACTCGCAGCTCGACGAGGCCCGGCAGCGCGCCGTCGACGTGCGCCGCGAGGCCGACGAGCTCGAGCGCTCGTCTCACGACCACGCCAAGACGGTGCGCAGCGAGGCCGACTCGACCGCGCACGAGGTGCTGACCAACGCCGAGGTGCGCAGTCGCGACATCGTGACGGAGGCCGAGAACAGGGCCCGCGACCTCGTCTCCGACGCCGAGCGCCGGCTCTCGGAGCTGCGGGAGGAGCGCGACGCGGTCGCCTCGTACCTCGAGAACCTCCGCGCGATGTTGAGCGAAGCCGCGAAGGTTGCGCCAGAGTAGTCACGCGGCGGTCCCGTGCTGAACGACTCCGCCGCCCAAGAGGAGTAAGCCCGCGTGAAGATCCACAATCCGTTCCGGCTGGGCCTCCTGGCCGGGCTCGGCGTGCTCGTCGCCCTGGTGATCGGCGGTGCCGTCAGCGAGCTGTCCACGATCATCACGTACGTGGGCGCCGCGCTGTTCATCGCCCTCGGTCTCGACCCGATCGTGTCGTGGCTCGAGAAGCGGCGCGTCCCTCGGACCCTCGCGATCACCCTCGTCATGGTCGCCCTGCTGGGCGCCGTCGTCGGCGTCGTCTTCGCCATCGTCCCGGTGATCGTGAGTCAGGCCACGGCGCTGATCACGAACCTCGTGACCTACCTGCAGAGCGTCACGACGCAGCAGTTCGTCGACAACCTGCAAGAGCTGGTGCCCCAGAACGTCTTCGACGTGCAGCAGGGCCTCGACTCGGTCGTGGCGTTCCTCGGCGACCCCGACAACGTGGTCACGATCGGCGGCGGGGTCCTGGCGGTCGGCGTCGCGATCGGCAACGGGCTCTTCGCGACCATCGTCGTGCTGATCCTCACGCTGTACTTCACGTCGTCGATCAACAGCGTCAAGCGCGCGGTCTACCAGCTCGTGCCGGCTTCGAAGCGCCCGAAGTTCATCGTCATCGCCGAGCAGATCGGCGACTCCGTCGGTCGCTACGTGATCGGCCAGTTCACCCTCGCCGCGATCAACGGCATCTTGAGCTTCATCTTCCTGAGCATCATCGGCGCCGAGCAGCCCGCGGTCTTCGCGGCCATCGCCTTCGTGGGGTCGGTCATCCCCCTGGTCGGCACCATCAGCGGCTCGGCGATCATCGTGCTGGCCCAGGTCGCCCTGCTGCCCGATTCGCCCTCGACGTGGATCACCGCCGCCGTCTACTACCTCGTCTACATGCAGATCGAGGCGTACCTCCTCAGCCCGCGCATCATGCGCCGTGCGGTCAGGGTGCCCGGGGTGATCGTGGTCATCGCGGCGCTCGTCGGCGGCACGCTGCTCGGAGTCCTCGGGGCACTGATCGCGATCCCCTTCGCCGCGTCGGTGCTGCTCATCATCCGCGAGGTGCTCGTCCCCCGGCAGAACACGCTCTGACCCTGGCGAAGCCGCTGCCGCTGCCACTGCCGCTCCAGGCGCCGTGCGGTCGCACGCGCTCTGCGGTCACGTCCGCTCGGGCAGCGGCTCAGGGCCAGGTAGCGGGCAGCGGCAGCGCCTGCGGGGCGACCCGCTGCACGATCTCCGACAGCACGCGCGTGGTCTGCTTCTCGCCGACCCAGAGGTGCTTGCCGCCCTCGACGGCGACGACCTCGGCGCGGGGCACGACGGCGAAGCGGCGCCGCGCCTCCTCGGGTCGGAGGTAGTCGTCGAACTCGGGCACGACGGCGACGATCGGGGTCGCGACGTCGTTCCAGGCGGCGAGCTCGGCGTCGGTGGTGCGATGGAGGGGCGGTGACAGCAGCAGCAGACCCGCCGTCTCGACGCCGCGCCCGTGCTTCAGGGCGACCTCGGTGCCGAACGACCAGCCGACCAGCCACGGCGTGGGCAGACCCTCTCCGTGCACGAACGCGACTGCGGCCGCGAGATCGGCGGCCTCGGCGATCCCCTCGCCGAATTCGCCCTCGGACCGCCCCCTCGGCGATGACACGCCACGGAAGTTGAAGCGCAGCACCGCGAGGTCGGCCAGGGCGGGGAGGCGCGCGGCGGCCTTGCGGATCACGTGAGAGTCCATGAACCCGCCCGCCGTCGGCAGCGGATGCAGGGCGACAAGCGTGCCGACCGGTGGGCGGTCGGTGGGAACGGACAGCTCGCCGACGAGGCGGAGACCGTCGTCGGTGCGGAGTTCGACGTCGCGACGGCGCGCGGGCAGCAGGACGCCGCCCCGCACCTCGATGGACCCGGTCGGGTCGGTCGCGTCGGTCGAACGGGTCGGGTCGGTCACGAGATCCTCCAGCAGTGGGTGTGCCAATGACGACGGGACGCCAGGTCGTCGGCGTCGCCGAAGAGCCCGTCGGCACGCCAGACGACGACGTGCGCCGTGCCGGGGGCGACGATCAGCGAGCAGCCGGGGCAGACGTACTCTTTGACGGACGACGACGCACCGATGGACTGGACGGTGAACGACCTGCCGTGTCGGGTCTCGACCACCGCGCCGCCCCGGATCGCCCTGGTGATGTCGTTCGCGGGCTCGTCAGGTCGACGTGTGTCGCGAGGGCGTCGCGGTCGATTGCTTCGGGGCATGACCACCACCGTATCGCGGCGGGGCGGTCGGCATCGTCAGAGTCCGGCCGCGGGTTCCAGCGGCTGAGCCGCTGCCGGTGCCGCCCTGGTGCCCCGGACGACCCGTCCGGTGCACGGGGACGGGATCAGTACCAGTTGACGGCCTGCGAGTGCGACCAGGCGCCGCAGGGCGATCCGTAGACGCCCGAGATGTAGTTGAGGCCCCAGGTGATCTGCGTCGCGGGGTTCGTCTGCCAGTCGGCACCGGCAGTCGCCATCTTGCTGCCGGGCAGCGACTGCGGGATGCCGTAGGCGCCGCTGGAGCCGTTGGAGGCGTAGACGTTCCAGCCCGACTCTTTGTTCCACAACGAGACGAGGCAGTCGTACTCGCCGGTGCCCCAACCACGGGCGGACACCATGCCTGCGGCGATGGCCTTCGCGCTGCCGGGATCGGGGGTACCGGCAGCGGGGGCCGGAGCCGGACTCGCGGACTTCGACGTCGACGCGGTGGAGGCGTCGGCGGCGACGGAGTCGTCAGCCTCTTCGGTCACGACCGGCTCGGGCTCGGGCGGGGGCGGAGGGGGCGGCAGGGTGACGTCGTAGCCGTCTCGATCGGCCGTGGAGGCCGACGCGCCGATGACGGAGTACGACTGCCCGGGCGCGACCAGCACGCTGGCGCCGCCGACGACGCGGGTGGTCGCCTCGGCACCGGAGATCGGGTTCACGAGCGAAGCCGAGACGAATGCGAACGACGCGACGAAGCCGCATGCCGGGAGGATGTACCGCCCCCGACGGCGCCGAGGCGCAGGGGTCGGAGCGGTCACGGCCAGACTCGACGCGGGGACCATACGGCGTGCCGCGATGGGTCTCGCGACGAGCGCCGGGTGCTCTCGAGGAGTGATGCCGGTCGTCGGAGTTGCAGCGTGCCTACCCATAAGTGGACTAAGAATAACCGAAGTCCCGGGAACTGGCCAGGACGACGTCGTGCGTGTCTCAGCGGGAGGCGATCGCCTCGGCGGGCACGGGGAAGACGGATCGTCGCGCGCAGGCCTGCGCACGGGGAGGTTCCACGGGTCGATTCAGCGGACCGCGAGCATCACGTCGACGACGGCGTCGAGCAGCACGTCGACCTGGACCTCGCGGTACCCGCCCCGCTTCGCACGGAAGACCACGGCGCGGACGTCGTCGATGCTCAGGGCCTCGCCGTCGCCGAAGTACCCCTTAAGTCTGCGGACGAAGCGGTCGACGTCGGCGGGGTGGTAGCCCTGCGTGACGATGCCGACCCGGTCGAACCGGTGGCCCGTCGGCCGATCGAGACGCGCCACGATCTCCTCCGCCGCCGAACGCGCACCCGCGAACCAGGCGGCGTCACCCTCGCCGGCGAGCGACCGTTCGCGCTCGTGACTCGCGAAGGCGTCTTCCAGGCGTTCGAGGGCCGCATCGACGTGCGACGTGGAGTAGCCGCCCTTGGCCATCGTGAAGGCCGTGCGACGGATCTGCTCGGAGTCGATCGACGTGGACCGCGTGGCGCGCGTGGGCGCCGCGCCCGAGTACGCCGCGCGGGCCTTCTCCAGGAACGACTCGACCTCGGTCACGTCGTAGCCGAGTCGACCGTGCTGAGCCATCGGGAATGTCGTCTTCACCAGACCATCATGCCGCACCGACGCCCTGGGGCCGCCTGAGCGGATGCCCCGTGCGTCAGGTGACGATGAGGTACAGGGCGTAAGCCGCGGCCGCCGAGGGCAGCGTGCTGTCGAGCCTGTCGAGGAATCCGCCGTGGCCCGGCAGCCAGGTCGAGATGTCCTTGATCCCCAGGTCGCGCTTGATGAGCGACTCGGAGAGATCGCCGATGGTCGCCGTCACGATGATCACGCCACCGAGGATGAGACCAAACCACCAGGCCTCGTCGAGCATCAGCCACGACAGCAGGACCGCCGCGATGAGACTCGCGGCGACCGACCCGGCGAAGCCCTCCCAGGTCTTCTTCGGGCTGATCCGCGGAGCCATCGGGTGCTTGCCGAACGACAGGCCCGTCGCGTAGGCCCCCGTGTCGACGGCGATCACGATGATCAGTGCTGCGAGAGTCCAGTTGGCGCCGTTCGGCTGAGCGGCCATCAGCGCCATGAAGCTGCCCAGGAACGCGCAGTAGATCTGCACGAACGCGCCGGCGCCGATGTCGCGGGCCACCGAGGAGGCGCTGGTCCGGTGCGAAGGACGCACCAGTTCGACGAGCCGCCACGCCGACACCACGAGGATGCCGCCCACCAGAGCCAGCCACTGCCCCTGTGCACCGAAGTAGAAGGCGGCGGGGACGATGGCGACACCGGCGAGGACGCTCGGCAGTCGCGGTACGTCGCGACCCGCGAAGCGGAGTGCGCTCGCGAGCTCGAAGCACAGCGAGCCGATGAGGGCCGCCGCCACGATCATGAAGAACGCCGGCTCGAAGATCAGGCTGACGAGCACGGCGCCGCCGAGACCGACGCCGACGCCGATGGCCGCGGGGAGATTGCGCCCTGTGCGGGCGGTCAGCTTCTCGTTGCGGGCACCGAGCGCGGCGCGGCGCGTGCGGAGCTGGTTCTCGAGGTCGTGACGAGCGGCCTGCGCCCTGGCATCGAAGTCGGCCCGACGGCTACCGAGGGTGGTCTTGGGGGTCGGCCCCGAATCGTCATTACGAGGGCCGTCAGGAGCGTCGCTCATCTAGACCTCGAGCAGCTCGGCTTCCTTCTTCTTCAACGCCTCGTCGATCGAGTCGATGTACCCCTTGGTCAGAGCCTCGAGGTCTTTCTCGGCACGAGCGACCTCGTCGTCGCCGACCTCGGACTTGAGAGCGTCGAGGTCGTCCTTCGACTTGCGTCGGATGTTGCGGATCTGCACCTTGGCGTCCTCGCCCTTGCTGCGCACGATCTTGACGAACTCCTTGCGGCGCTCCTGCGTCAGCTCGGGGATCGTGACACGGACGAGCGTGCCGTCGTTGGTCGGGCTCGCACCGAGGTTCGGGAAGGTCGCGATCGCCTTCTCGATCTCCTTGAGCGCCGTCTTGTCGTACGGGGTCACGATCATCGTCCGCGCCTCCGGCACCTGGAGGGATGCCAGCTGCGCCAGAGGGGTCGGGGTGCCGTAGTAGTCGACGGGGATCTTCTGGAAGAGCGCCGGGTTGATGCGCCCGGTGCGGACCTGACCGAAGTCGGTCTTGGCGGACTCGAGTGCCCGCTCCATCTTCTCGCGCGTCTCGTTCTGTACGTCGTTGATCGCCACAATGCTCCCTTGATTCGTTGTCGAGCTTAGTCGTCAGTTGCTGACGAGGGTTCCGATGCGCTCGCCACGGATGGCCCGGGCGATGTTGCCGCCGCCCTCCATGCCGAACACGTGCATGGGCATGCCGTTGTCCATGCAGAGGCTGAAGGCGGTCGAGTCGACGACCTTGAGCCCCTTGACCAGCGCCTCCTGGTAGGTCAGCGTCTCGAGCTTGACCGCCGAGGGGTCGTGGCGGGGGTCGGCCGAGTAGACGCCGTCGACCCCGTTCTTGGCGACGAGCACCTCGTCGGCGCCGATCTCGAGGGCGCGTTGGGCGGAGACGGTGTCGGTCGAGAAGTAGGGCAGCCCCGCACCGGCGCCGAAGATGACGACCCGGCCCTTCTCGAGGTGGCGCTCGGCGCGACGCGGGATGTACGGCTCGGCTACCTGGGTCATCGAGATGGCGGACTGCACGCGCGTCGCCGCGCCCGCCTGCTCGAGGAAGTCCTGCAGGGCGAGGGCGTTCATCACGGTGCCCAGCATGCCCATGTAGTCGGCCCGGCCGCGGTCCATGCCCCGCTGGCTCAGCTCGGCGCCACGGAAGAAGTTGCCGCCGCCGACCACCACGGCGATCTCGACGTCCTGGGCGGCGTCGGCGATCTCTCGGGCGATGGCGCCCACCACGTCGGGGTTGACACCCAGCTGGCCGCCGCCGAAGGCCTCGCCGGAGAGTTTGAGGAGGACCCGTCGGCGTCCGGTGATGTCTGATGTCATGTGGGGTCTCCTTCGTTCATGGCCGTAGCCAGGTTAGCGACTCGGCGCTGGACGCTGTCCGCCCGACCGGGATCGGCGGCGGACACGGAAATGGGGCCTGAGACGTATGACCGTCTCAGACCCCATCGCGTATGTGGCTAGGCGCCGACCTTGATCCGGGAGAAGCCCTGGATCTCGATGCCGGCCTGCTCGACGACCTTGGCGACCGACAGCTTGCTGTCCTTCGCGTAGGCCTGGTCGAGCAGTGCGATCTCCTTGAAGAAGCCGGTCAGGCGACCCTCGATGATCTTCGGCAGGGCTGCCTCGGGCTTGCCCTCGTTCTTCGCGGTCTCTTCGACGATGGCGCGCTCTTTCGCGACGTCGTCGGCGGGGACCTCGTCGCGCGACAGGTACGTCGGCGCAGCGAAGGCGACGTGCTGGGCGATCGAGCGGGCGGTCTCAGCGTCCGAACCGGTGTAGCCCACGACCACGCCGACCTGCGGGGGCAGGTCCTTGGAGGTCTTGTGCAGGTAGATCGCGAACTCGGAGCCCTCGACGCGAGCGACCGAGCGGAGCTCGACCTTCTCGCCCATGAGAGCCGCCTCGTCGTTGACGAACGCCTCGACGGTCTGGCCGCCGATGGCGGCCGCGTTGCCCTCTGCGGCGGTCGCCGCACCCGCGGCCGAGACGGCCTCGAGCACGGAGTCGGCCAGGGCGATGAACTTCTCGTTCTTCGCGACGAAGTCGGTCTCGCTGGCGAGCTCGATGATCGTGGCGTAGCCGGCGGAGGCCTTGGCGGCCACGAGACCCGCGGTGGTCTGACGGCCCTCGCGCTTGGCGACGCCCTTCAGTCCCTTGACGCGGAGGATCTCGACGGCCTTCTCGATGTCGCCGTCGGCCTCGACGAGAGCGTTCTTGCTGTCCATCATGCCCGCACCGAGGCGGTCACGGAGGGTCTTGACGTCAGCGGCGGTGAAGTTTGCCATGTCTGACTTCCTTTCGTGGAGTCGGAGTGAGGAGGTGCGTTACTTCGAGTCGGCGGCGGCGTCGGCGTCGGCCGGCTCCGCAGCGGTCTCGACGGTCGCCTCGGCGACGGGCTCGGCGACCGGCTCGCCCAGGGGCTTCGCGGCGACCTGAGCGTCGGCGTCGTTCTCCTCCGTGGGGAGCGGCTCGGCGGCGGGCGCCTCGGTCGCGGCGTCGGCGGCCTTGGCCTCGCCCTGGGCGAGCAGCTCGGCCTCCCACTCGGCGAGGGGCTCGACGGGCTGGTCGGCGTCTTCGGGCTTCTGGTGACGCTGGACGAGGCCCTCGGCGGCGGCGTCGGCGACGATGCGCGTCAGCAGACCGACGGAGCGGATCGCGTCGTCGTTGCCGGGGATCGGGAAGTTGATCTCGTCGGGGTCGCAGTTGGTGTCGAGGATGCCGATGACCGGGATGCCGAGCTTCTTGGCCTCGTCGATCGCGAGGTGCTCTTTCTTGGTGTCGACGATCCAGAGTGCCGACGGCGTCTTGGTGAGGTTGCGGATACCACCGAGCGTCTTGTGCAGCTTGTCGAGCTCGCGCTTCTTGATCAGGAGCTCTTTCTTGGTGAAGCCCTGGGTGGTGTCGTCGAAGTCGATGTCCTCGAGCTCCTTCATGCGGGCGAGGCGCTTCGACACGGTCTGGAAGTTGGTCAGCAGACCACCCAGCCAGCGCTGGTTCACGAAGGGCTGGCCGACACGGTTGGCCTGCTCGGCGATGGAGCCCTGAGCCTGCTTCTTGGTGCCGACGAAGAGGATGGTGCCGCCGTGGGCGACGGTCTCTTTGACGAAGTCGTACGCGCTGTCGATGTAGCCGAGCGACTGCTGCAGGTCGATGATGTGGATGCCGGAGCGCTCGGCGAGGATGAATCGCTTCACCTTCGGGTTCCAGCGGCGGGTCTGGTGTCCGAAGTGGACGCCGCTGTCGAGCAGCTGGCGGATGGTGACGACGGCCATGGTCGTTCTCCTGTTTCTGGGCGCACACGCTGGTGCACCGGATTGTCGGTTGTCGGACGACCGGTCGGTCGTCGCTGCCTGGTGCCCGGGCGCACCTCCGCCGCTCGCACCCTGGGATGCGGTCGGACCGAATGGAGATGGAGGCCGGTGACGAACGGAACCGGACGGACCGGCTCGCGATCGGTGCGTCCGAAGACGCACTGGGCACGCGAAGTCAGCCTGCTGAGCAGGCTGCATCGATCATGTTAGCACCACGCGAGAACGCCCCGACCGGCAGCCGGTCAGGGCGTTCTGGGGCGTGTCGGACGTCAGGCCCTAGAGCGCTTGGCGTCGATGGATCCGTCGAGCGCCGAGACGCCCATCTCCTCCAGGGAACGGCCCTTGGTCTCGGGGATCTTCGCGAAGACGAAGAAGAACGAGACGAGGGCGAAGAAGGCGAAGATGCCGTACGACAGCGTGAGGCTGAGGGCGGCGAGGCTCGGGAACGACACCGTGACGATGAAGTTGGCGATCCAGTTCGCCATGCTGCCGACGCCGAGCGCCGTGGCACGGATGCTGTTGGGGAACATCTCGCCGAGGAGGACCCACATCAGCGGACCCCAGGTCGCACCGAACGAGACCACGAAGAGGTTCGCCGCGACGAGCGCGACCGGGCCCCAGGCACCCGGCAGCGACGGGTCGCCGGAGGCGGTGGTCGTCGCCTGGCTGAATGCGAGCGCGGTGACGGCGAGGCTCAGGAACATCCCGACGGAGCCGGTGAGCAGCAGCGGGCGACGACCGACCTTGTCGACCAGGCCGATGGCCACGAAGGTCACGGCCACGTTGACGACGGCGGTGATCGTGGAGATGAGGAAGGAGTCCTCCTCCTGGAATCCGACGGCCTGCCAGAGGGTGGTCGAGTAGTAGAAGATCACGTTGATGCCGACGAACTGCTGCAGGACGGCGAGGATGATGCCGACCCAGACGATCGGCTGCAGGCCGAAGCGCTTGCCCCGGATGGACGACTTCGTGTCGAGGTCCGCCTCGGTCTTGATCGAGTCGGTGATCTCCTTCAGGCTCGTGTCGACTGTCTCGGTCGGGACGATGCTCTCGAGCACCTTGCGGGCCTCGCCCTCCCGGCCTTCGCCCGCGAGGTAACGGGGCGACTCGGGCAGACGCCATGCCAGCACGCCGTAGACGACCGACGGCACGACGCCGACGAGGAACATCCAGCGCCAGGCGGCGAGACCGAAGAGCGACGGCTCGGACGCGCCGCCCGCGGTGACCGCGAACAGCTGGTCGGAGAGGAGGGCGACGAAGATGCCGAGCGTGATGGCCAGCTGCTGGAACGACGCGAGTCGCCCGCGGATGGCCTTGGGCGAGACCTCGCTGATGTAGGCCGGTGCGATGACGGAGGCGATGCCGATGCCGAGTCCGCCGATGACGCGCCAGAGAACGAGGTCCCAGACGGCGAAGGCGGCAGCCGCGCCGATCGAGCTGACGAGGAACAGCGCGGCGCCGATCAGCATGACCTTGATGCGGCCCATCTTGTCGGCGAGACGACCGGCGACGTAGGCGCCGATCGCGCAGCCGATCAGGGCCGAGGCGACGGCGAAGCCTGACGCGAACTCGGTCAGACCGAACTCGTCGGTGATCGACGACACCGCGCCGTTGATGACGGACGAGTCGAATCCGAAGAGGAAGCCTCCGACGGCCGCAGCCACCGCGAGCGCCGTCACCCGCCTGTTCAGCTTCTTGGCTTCCGCTGGATCTGCTGCCGAGTTCGACACGGTTCTCCTTCTTGCTCGGAGGAGGAGGGCGCGCCTCGACTCCTCCACAACGTCGTGCACCGGGTGTCCGTGCACCGATGAACGATACGCCTCGGCGGAGCGAGGTGCACGCTCGGCAGAATTTCCGGATGCGCCTCGTCGACCGTGCCTCGTCTCGCCACCGTGCCCGCGCCTCCTCGATGGGGGCCGGGGTCGGGTCCCTGGTCGTCGGGTGGCGTCCGAGGCTCGGGGGCGCGTCGCTGCTGGTGCTGCTCGTCGTGATGGCCGGGGGTGCGGACGGGACGGCGGGCGCGGCGGGCGACCCGGTGGGCGGCGCACCCGTCGTGACCGTCGGGTCGGTGCTCTGGTCGTGGCCGGTGGCGCCACCGCACCCGGTCGTCCGCCCGTTCGTCGCACCCGAGCACGCGTGGTCACCCGGTCACCGCGGCATCGACATCGGGGCCGCCGTCGGCGAACCCGTGCTGGCACCCGACGACGGCGTCGTGCGCTTCGCGGGCACGGTGGTCGACCGGCCGGTCCTCTCCATCACGCACTCCGACGGTCTGCTGAGCAGCTTCGAGCCGGTCACGACGGAGCTGACCGCCGGCGACGCCGTCACCCGCGGCGACGTCGTCGGTCTCGTCGTCGCCGGCCACTCCCCCGACGTCGACGCCGTGCACCTCGGCGCCCGTCGCGACGGCGAGTACGTCTCCCCGCTGCTGCTGCTCGGCGGCGGACGCCCGTCGGTGCTGCTGCCCACCCGCCCCGTGGGGTGAGGCGCGCCCGTCGGTCAGGCCCGGGGGTGCGCCGAGCGGTAGCTCTCGCGGAGCCGTTCCGTCGAGACGTGCGTGTAGATCTGGGTCGTGCCGAGACTGGCGTGGCCGAGCAGCTCCTGCACGGCCCGGAGGTCGGCGCCCCCGTCGAGCAGATGCGTCGCCGCCGTGTGCCGCAGCGCGTGCGGACCGGCGGGGCCGGCACCCGGGATGTCGCCGAGGAGGCGCGCGACCAGTCGGTGGACGGCTCGCGTGCCGAGTCGGCCCCCCTCCGCTCCGACGAAGAACGCGGTCGTGCCCGGCTCGCCGCCGGCCGCGACGAGCGAGGGCCGTGCCCGATCGAGGTACCGACCGAGCGCCTCGGCCGCTGGCACCCCGAAGGGCACCACGCGCTGCTTCGCCCCCTTGCCCGTCACCCGCACCATGAGCCGACCGAGGTCGACGTCGGCGAGGTCGGCGCCGACGAGCTCGGAGACCCGGAGACCCGACCCGTAGAGCAGCTCGACGACCGCGAGGTCGCGGCGGGCACCGGGGTCGTCGGTGTCGGCGCGGAGCTCGAGCGAGCGCAGGACGCCGTCGATCTGGGGCTCGGTGAGCACCCGAGGCAGGCGGCTCTCGGCCTTGGGCGCCCGGAGCCGGACCCCCACGTCGACGGCCGTGCGGCCGGTCTCCTCCAACCAGCGGGTGAAGGCGCGGGCGCTGGCCGATCGACGGGCGAGCGTCGCCCGTGCCAGACCGGAGCGGGTCGCCCGATAGAGCCACTCCCGGAGCAGATCGAGGTCGAGATCGGCGACGCGCGGGTCGCGACCGAGGTGGACGGCGGCGAATGACACGAGGTCGGCGAGATCGGAGCGATACGACCTGATCGTGTGCTCGCTGAGCCCGCGGCCGTGCCGCAGGTGCTCCACGAAGGCCTCGACGTCGATCATCACGCCAGAGTAGTCACCCGGTCGCCAGCGGCGGCCCCGCGCCCAGCCCTCGCTCACCCCGGGCGCCGTCGCCGCCACCCTCCCGCCTCACGCTCCACGAGACCGTCGAGCTCGAGCTCGGCGAGGACCTCGCGTGCGCGATCCGTCGACAAGCCGCTCGCGACCGCGACCTCGTCGGTGCCGCGATCGACGCGGGTGCTCAAGGCGTCACGGACGCGGAGTCGCTCGGGGTGCTCGCGTGGATCGGGGGCGGCACCCGTCGGAACGGCGCGCCCGGGCACGAGCTCGAGGACGTCGTCGACGGAGGTGATGCAGGCGCCGAGCCCCGAGCGGATCAGCGCGTGGCACCCCACCGACGACGGCGAGGTGATGGGACCGGGCACGGCCCCCACCGGCCGTCCGATGGCCTGGGCATGTGCGGCGGTGTTCAGCGCACCAGACCGCCGACCGGCCTCGACCACGACGGACACGGCCGACAGCGTCGCGATCAGCCTGTTGCGCTGCAGGAACCGCCATTTGCTCGGCGTGCTGCCGCAGGGCGACTCGGAGACGAGGAGCCCCTTCTCGACCACCGACCTCAGCAGCGTGTCGTGGCCGCTCGGATAGAAGCGGTCCACTCCCCCGGCCATGACGGCGACGGTGGGCCCCTCCGACACCAGCGCCGCGCGGTGCGCCATCCCGTCGATGCCGTACGCGCCACCGGAGACGATCGTGAAGCCCCGGTCGCAGAGCGCGCTGCTGAGATCGGCCGCGACCTGCTCGCCATAGGCAGTCGACGCCCGACACCCCACGACGGCGATCGTCGACGCCACGGTCGGCAGGTCGGCCGAGCCTCGGAGCCAGAGCGCGGCCGGCGCATGGTCGCCCAGATCGTCGAGCACCACGGGCCATTCGTCGTCGCCGGGGACGACGAGTCGAAGCCCGATGGCCGTCGCCGCCCGGAACGACGACCGGATGCGGACGTCGTCGGTGCGCGGTTCCCATCGCGACAGCGCCCGGGCGATCCGCCGATCGGAGATCTCCTCCGGGTCGACTCCGGCCTGCCGAAGCGCCTGCCCGAGCAAGGACGGATCGCCTTCGGAGACGCGTCGGTCGACCGACTCGAGGACGACACGCAGGGCGACGGCCGCCCCGAGGACGCGCCGAGCGAGACCTCCCACGGCATCGCCCGGCTCGACGACTGCCGACCATGCGCCGAGGGCGAAGGCCTCGACCGCCCGTGCGCCTTCACGGCGGAGAGGCCCCACGACGGCGGCGAGATCCGAGCTCGAGGCCGTCAGCAGCTCGTTCACGACGATCTCCGGAGCGCGAGGGCGCCCAGCACGTGCGACCGCTCGGGCCGGTCGACGCCGTCGAGGTCGGCGAGGGTCCACGACACGCGGAGCACCCGGTCGTAGCCGCGCATGGTGAGCGCCCCGGTCTCGAGGGCGTGGTCGGCGGGCAGACTCACGGCGACCGGCAGGCGGTTGTCGCGCTCGCGCAGCCAGACGCCGGGCACCTCGGAGTTCAGCCGCCACGGGGTCGACGCGAGACGGTCGGCCGTCCGCGCCCGCGCCTCCTCGACTCGTCGCCTCGCGTCGGCCGTCGACGGTCGGACGGACTGCTCGGACAGTCGGAAGGCCGCCGAGCCGATCCGGGCGACCCTCAGCTGGAGATCGATGCGATC
The DNA here is from genome assembly GCF_979256015.1 of Frigoribacterium sp. AC759. Lineage (NCBI taxonomy): Bacteria > Bacillati > Actinomycetota > Actinomycetes > Micrococcales > Microbacteriaceae > Frigoribacterium > Frigoribacterium sp. AC759. The sequence continues at coordinate 125,183 of NZ_CEEDMT010000005.1, forward strand.
CACGAGAGGACCGGACAGCTTCGCCAGATACCTGCGACGGTGATGCGGCGAGCACTCGCAGCGGCCGTCTCGTGCTCCGTACTGCCCGCACGGGCAGGGATTGGCCGCCGCGACCAGCTGGAACCGCGCGGGGAACCGCGCGACGGCTCGAGCACGGTGGATCACCGCCTCGCCCGACTCGAGCGGTTGACGCAGGCAGTCGAGCACCGTCCGCGAGAATTCGGGTGCCTCGTCGAGGAACAGCACGCCCCGTGTCGCACGGGAGGCGGCGCCTGGGCGGATGATGCCGCTGCCGCCCCCGATGAGGGACGCCGCGCTGCAGGTGTGGTGCGGGCTCTCGAAGGGCGGACGACGGTCGAGCGCGCCGTCGACGGGCCGTCCGGCCAGCGACCGCACACTGCCGACCTCTAGCGCGGCGTCGAGGTCGAGATCGGGCAGGATGCCGGGCAGCCGCGCCGCCAGCATCGTCTTGCCCGCCCCCGGCGGACCCACCATCAGGAGGTGGTGCCCACCGGCCGCCGCCACGATCAGCGCCTGCACCGCGTCGGAGTTGCCGACGACGTCGGCGAGGTCGGGTCGCGGGCCGTCGACGGCCGACGCGAGTCCGATCGGACGCGGTCGCACGATCGCCTCCACCGGCTCGGGGGTCAGATCGGCGCCGTGCCAGATGGCCGCCTCGCGGAGACTCGCCGCCGGGACGATGCGGATCCCCGGGACGAGCCCGGCCTCGGCGGCGTTGTCGCTCGGCACCATGACCGTCTCGGCCCCTGCCCGACGCGCCGCCAGCACCGCCGGCAGGACGCCGTCGACGGGTCGGAGTCTGCCGTCGAGACCGAGCTCACCGAGATGGACGATGCGCCCGACCGACACCGCCGAGACGAGGTCGGCCGCAGCGAGGGCCGCCATCGCGATCGCCAGATCGAACGACGAGCCTTGTTTGGGCAGCGACGCCGGCGAGAGGTTGACCGTCAGCTTGCGGGTCGGCAGAGCGCAGCCCGTGTTCGTGGCGGCGGCCCGCACCCGGTCGCGCGCCTCGCCGAGCGACGTGTCGGGCAATCCGATGATCATGAAGGCCGGCAGCCCCTGCCCCATGTCCGCCTCGACCTCGACCAGAGCGCCCTCGAGCCCCAGCAGCGAGACCGCCCGCGTGCGACCGATGCTCATGCGCCCGCCCCACGCACGTGGTCGATGCGCTCGTGGCCCTGGCACCTCTCGATCGTGATGCCGACGACGTCGATCCGCAGGTCGCGGCCCCGCCCGGGATTCGCTCGCGTCCACGCCGCGGCCAACCGCCGGAGCCGTGCCAGCTTCGACGCCGTGACCGACTCGAGGGCGTGGCCGTAGCCCGTGCCCGACCGGGTCTTCACCTCGATCACCACCACGTCGTCGCCGTCGAGGGCCACGAGATCGATCTCGCCCTCGCGGCACCGCCAGTTCTTGTCGACGACGCGCATGCCCTGCGCCTCGACCCACTCGGCGGCCACGTCTTCGCCGCGCCGCCCCAGATCATCCTTCTTCGCCATGTCGGCCTCCTCGACGAGAAGCGTCGCGGAGGCCGGCTCGGCTCAGGCGCCGTGCGGAGCGGAGTGTGGAGCGATGCGCGCCCCGACCGACCGGGGAGGGATCAGCTGACGGGTCTCACTCGTCGAGCGCGAGCTCTTTCGGCAGCTCGAGATCGCGGGCCGTCAGCTCTTCGACGTTGACGTCTTTGAAGGTCAGCACACGCACCGACTTCACGAAGCGATCGGACCGGTAGACGTCCCATACCCAGACGTCGGTCATGCTCAGCTCGAAGTAGAAGTCGTGCTCGGTGTCGCGGCGGACGAGTTCGACCTCGTTCGCCAGGTAGAACCGTCGCTCCGTCTCGACGACGTAGCGGAACTGCGACACCACGTCGCGGTACTCGCGGTACAGCGCGAGCTCGACCTCGCGGTCGTAGTCTTCGAACTCGTCTTCGTCCATCGAGAAGACATCCTACGCGGAGCGCGAGAGGGTGTCGGGCACGACGGACGCCCGAGCGTCAGTGCAGCCAGGTCAGGCGATGCAGGGGCGACGGCCCCAGCTCGGCCAGCGCGCCGAAGTGCGAAGACGACCCGTACCCCTTGTTGCCCGACCAGCCGTAACCGGGGTGCTGGACGTCGGCCTCGATCATCAGGCGGTCGCGTTCGACCTTCGCGATGACCGACGCGGCGGCCACGGAAGCGCAGTCCCGATCGGCCTTGACGCGCGTGGTGATGCGCGGCGGGGTCGCCAGCTGCGGCGAGAGGTAGTCGTGGTTGCCGTCGAGGACGACCACGGAGCGCATGATGCCCACCCCCTGGTGATGCAGGGCCGTGAGGGCACGCCGGCCCGCCAGGCCGAGTGCGGCGACGATGCCGATCTCGTCGACCTCGTGGGCCTCGGCGAACCCGACCGCGTGATGCGACACCCAGGCCGTCGCCACGGGGTAGAGCGCTTCGCGGCGCTTCTCGGAGAGCAGCTTCGAGTCGCGGAGGCCGGTCGGCATCTCGATGCACCCGACGGGCACGGCGCCCAGGCCGACGGCCACCGGCCCAGCGATCGCGCCCCGACCCACCTCGTCGCAGCCGATGACCCACTCCGCGCCGGCGGCGTGCAGCTCGCGCTCGACGTCGAGGGTCGGATCGACGACGACCATCAGTCGCCCTCGCCCTCGCGCTCGATGCCGCGGAACACCTCGGGGTGGTCGTCGAGCCACTGCCAGCGGGTGTACGGCCAGCTGACGACGAAGGCCCGCCCCACGACGTCGCTCATCGGGACGAAGCCCTCGCTCGGCGTCGAACCGTTGTAGCGGCTGTCTTTCGAGTTGTAGCGGTTGTCGCCCATCACCCAGAGCGAGTCGGCCGGCACCGTCACCGAGAAGTCGTCGCCCGAGACCCGCGTCTCGCCGGGCGGGAGGAGGACGTACGGCTCGGTGAGCGGGACGCCGTTGACGGTCATCTGGCCGAAGTCGTTGCAGCAGGCGACGGTGTCGCCCGGCAGCCCGATGACCCGCTTGATCAGGTGGTCGTTGCTGTCTCGCGTGCCGAGACCGACCTGGGTGAGGAACCACGCGAGACCGTCGGCGACCGGATTGCCCGAACCCGTCGTGACCGGGGCGGTGCCGTCGAGCCAGCCACCCGGATCGGTGAACACCACGACGTCGCCGCGCTGGACGTCGACGACGTCGGGGACGAGCTCGTTGACGATGATGCGATCGTCGATCTGCAGCGTGTTCTCCATCGACCCCGAGGGGATGTAGAACGAGCGGATCAGGAACGTCTTGACCAGGAACGAGATCAGCAGCGCCGCGAGGAAGATCACGAGGATGTCGCGGAGGAACACGCCGAAGCCCCGAGGGCGGTCGTCGTCTCGCGTGGGTCGCAGACGGTGCCGATGTGAAGATGTCTTGTTTGTCATTTAACCGCCCGAGCTCCCCGCCATCGTATACGGCGGGGAGCTCGGGAGGGATCTAGGAGGCGATCAGCGGTCGCGCTTCTCCTTGATCTTGGCCTTCTTGCCGCGCAGCTCGCGCAGGTAGTAGAGCTTGGCGCGGCGGACGTCGCCACGGCTGACGATCTCGATGTGGTCGATGACCGGCGAGTGGACGGGGAACGTGCGCTCGACACCGACCTGGAAGCTGACCTTGCGGACCGTGAAGGTCTCGCGGACGCCCTCGTTCTGCTTGCCGATGACGACACCCTGGAAGACCTGGACACGCGAGCGCGTGCCTTCGATGATGTTCACGTGCACCTTGACGGTGTCGCCGGCACGGAAGTCGGGGACGTCCGTACGGAGGCTGGCGGAGTCAACCGCGTCGAGGATGTGCATAGTCGTTCGCTCTCTGCAACCGCCACAGGTCGACTGCCGTTCGTGGTGGGAGACCACCGATTCGTGATGAAGAGGATGTGCGCTGAGATGGCAGACTCCCCTGTGGCAGAGTCGTGCGCAGGCACAAACATCAAGTGTGCCACAGGCCGGAGCCCAGCCGCTACCGCCGGGTCATGCGTCGGAGCGGCGAGCGTCGCCCTCGCCCCGGGGTTCGATGCGGATCACCGGGCCGTCGCCGCGGGCCGGACCGCGCATCCCGCCGGCGGCCGACGGGCGATTTCCGGCCGCCCCGGCCTGCGCGACCCCGAGACCGGCGACGCGGTCGAGGTCGGCCATCGACGCGGCCACCCGCTCACCGGTCTCGCGCAGCAGCTGCCAGACCCCGGAGGCGATGAGAGCGATCACCGACGCGATCGTGACGACGGCCGAGAGAGCGAAGAGCGCGGTCGACAGATCGAGACCGCCGCCCGCCACAGCGGTGAACGCCGACGCGGCCCGCGACCCTGCCGAGCTGTCGACCAGGAAGAACCCCAGCGCGAGCTGTGCGACCCAGGCGGTGCCGAGCAGACCGGCGTCGAGCCACGAGACGGCACGGCCGGTCCGCACGCTGCGCCGGGCCACGACGAGACCAGCGGCGACCACCTGACCCACGAAGAGCAGGGGCACCAGGAAGACCTGGCCGACGAACTGGAGCCCGAGAGGCACGCCGAAGAAGGCGCGACCGAACATGACCCAGAGGGGCAGGGCGAACACCAGAGGCCAGAGGAGGCGGAAGAGGACGCGGCGTGCCGTCATGCAGACAGAGTACGGAAGCAGGGTGGGGAACTCCTGCATCGCGTCGGCGGACGGACGCCCGCGAGTCGCTCCGACGTGCGTCAGTCGATCAGATCGGGGCGGACCCGTCGGGTCCGCTCGATCTGCTGCTCATGCCGCCAGGAGACGATCGCCCCGTGGTTGCCGCTGAGGAGCACCGGAGGCACGTCGAGACCCCGCCACGACGACGGCTTGGTGTAGCTGGGGTACTCGAGGAGTCCGTTCTCGTGGCTCTCCTCCGTCAGGCTGGCGGGGTTGCCGACCATGCCCGGGACGAGACGGCCGATGGCCTCGATCATCGCGACGACGGCGACCTCGCCGCCGTTCAGCACGTAGTCGCCGAGACTGATCTCGCGGACGGTGACGCGGGTCGCCGCGTGGTCGACGACCCGCTGGTCGATGCCCTCGTAGCGACCGCACGTGAAGACGAGGTGCTGCTCGAGCGCCAGCTCTCTCGCCACCGCCTGCGTGAACGGGGTGCCCGCCGGGGAGGGGACGATCATGGTCGTCGTCTCGGGAGTGGAGTCGTCGCCGAAGACGTGGTCGAGCGCCTCGCCCCAGGGCTCGGGACGCATGACCATCCCGGCGCCCCCGCCGTAGGGGGTGTCGTCGACGGTGCGGTGCCGATCGTGCGCGAAATCGCGCAGATCGTGCACCGACACGTCGAGCAGCTTCTGCTGACGGGCCTTGCCGAGCAACGAGATGTCGAGCACCCCGAAGAACTCGGGGAAGATCGACACGATGTCGATGCGCACGGTCAGACCTCGTCGGTCGGCTGTGTGTCGCCGTCGGTGTCGACGAGTTCTTCGAAGAGCCCCGCAGGAGGCGTCACGACGACGACCCCGGCGTCGATGTCGACCGACGGCACCAGAGCGGAGACGAACGGCACGAGCACCTCGCCCGTCGGGGTGGCGACGGCCAGGAGGTCTTGGGCGGGGAGGTGGTCGATGCGGGCCACGGTGCCGACCTGGACGCCGTCGCGCTCGACCCGGAGACCGATCAGCTGGTGGTGGTACCAGGCATCGTCTTCTTCGGGGAGCTGGGCGAGATCCTGGTCGACCCAGAGGATCGCCTTGACCAGCGACTCGGCGCCGGTGCGGTCGGCGACACCCTCGAAGAACCCGACGGGGTGGCCGTTGTACCAGCGCAGTTCGGCGAGGGTCAGGGTCTTGCCGTGCCATTCGCTGGTCTCGGGGACCTGGAGGGTGAACTCGGCACCCGGCACGAATCGCGTCTCAGGGGTGTCGGTGAACAGCTCGAGCTTGAGGGCGCCCTTCAAGCCGTGCGGCTTGGTCAGTCGCCCGACCCTCAGCTGGGTGGTCTCTTCGGTGCTCACGGCTCAGACGTCACCGTCGACGACGTCCACCCGGACGCGCTTGCCGTCGGCCAGAGCCGTGACGAGCGTGCGCAGAGCCTTCGCGGTGCGACCGGCGCGACCGATCACGCGACCGAGGTCGTCGGGATGCACGTGCACCTCGAGCACCTCGCCGCGAGGCGAGGTCGAGGCCACGACCTGCACCTCGCCCGGGTGATCGACGATCCCCCGGACGAGGTGTTCGAGTGCAGGTGCGAGCACTGACTACGCCTCGGTGGTCTCGGCGTCGTCGGCAGGGGCCTCGGCCGGAGCCTCGGCCTTGGCGGGCTTCTCCGACTTGGGGACGAGGACCGGCTTCTTCTTCTCGTCGGCGACGAAGGCCTCTTTCGGAGCCTTGGTCTTGACGGTGCTGACGGCGTCGGCGTCGCCCTGGAACTTGCCCCAGTCGCCCGTGAGCTTCAGCAGCGCGGCGACCTGCTCGGTCGGCTGTGCGCCGACACCGAGCCAGTACTGCGCGCGGTCCGACTCGACCTCGATGAACGAGGGCTCTTCGGTGGGGTGGTACTTGCCGATCTCCTCGATCACGCGACCGTCGCGCTTGGTGCGCGAGTCGGCGACGACGATGCGGTAGTAGGGGGCACGGATCTTGCCCATACGCTTGAGACGGATCTTGACAGCCACAATTCTCCTGTGTGATGTGATGTGGGCGAGTTGCTAGCCGTGAGCGTGGGGGCACACTCGGCTCGAAAGCTCTGATGGGGTCTGATCGGCCGCCTGATTAGAGGGTCGGGCGGACGGAGACTCGACCCACCATTGTTGCAGAAGAACGACGCGATCCACCAATTCTCGGTGATCGTGTTTCACGGCGCGTCCCTGCGTGACGGCGGCGCGCCTCCTGCGGTCTCCCGACCGGCTCGGCTGGCAGGATGGACGCCGCGCGCGACACCGGACGCCCGCGGCGGACCGACGGAGGGCCTCGAGCATGCGGATCGACTTCACGACCTCGGAGCGGTCGACGCTCGGCATCGAATGGGAGCTCGCCCTCGTCGACCGCGAGACCGGCGATCTGGCCCCGCACGCGCCTGCGATCCTGGCGGATCTCGAGCACCTGAACGACGGCGGCCCCGTGCGACTGACCCACGAGCTGCTGACCAACACCGTCGAGGTCGTGAGCGGGGTCCACCACCGGGTGCCCGACGCGGTCGACGACCTCCGGTCCACCATCGACGCCGTCCACCGCCCCGCCGAGACCCTGGGCGCCGACCTGCTGTGCGCCGGGACGCACCCCTTCGGCCGCTACTCCGACCAGGAGGTCACGCCCGGCAACGAGCGCTACGCGACCCTCATCGACCGCACCCGCTGGTGGGGACGCCAGATGATGATCTGGGGGGTGCACGTCCACGTCGGCATCGACTCCCGCGACAAGGCCCTCCCGATCCTGAACGGCCTCCTGACGTATCTCCCGCACTTCCAGGCGCTGACGGCGTCGAGCCCGTTCTGGGTCGGCGAGGAGACCGGGTACGCCTCGAACCGCGCCCTCATGTTCCAGCAGCTGCCGACCGCCGGGCTGCCCCCGCAGTTCGGCGCCTGGGCGAACTACGAGGAGATGGTCGCCGACATGACGCACACCGGCGTCATCGACCACCACAGCGAGCTCCGCTGGGACATCCGGCCGTCACCGAAGTGGGGCACCCTCGAGACGCGGGTCTTCGACGGCATCGCCACCTTCGAGGAGGTCGGCGCGGTCGCGGCGCTCGTCCAGTGCCTCGTCGACGACATGTCGCAGTCGCTCGACGACGGCGACGAACCGCCGCAGATGCAGCCGTGGTTCGTCCGTGAGAACAAGTGGCGGGCGGCCCGGTACGGGATGGACGCCATCGTCATCCAGAACTCGGACGGCGACGAGCGGCTCGTCACCGACGACCTCCGCGACCTCGTCGTGCGGCTCGAGCCCACGGCCGAACGGCTCGGCTGCCTGGCCGAGCTGCGGTCGCTCGACACGATCGTCGAGCACGGTGCGAGCTACCAGCGCCAGCTGTCGGTGTCGGCCCGCCACGGCGGCGACCTCCGCCCGGTCGTGTCGTCGTTGGTGCGCGAGCTCCGTGAGGGCGTCACCCCGCGGGTCTGAGCCGAGGAGGCGCGGTGCCGGTCGCCGAGGACGTGACCCCTGCCGCGACTCCCCCGGTGCGATCGCACACGGTCGACCGAGCCGGCTGCGACCGAGCCGGCTGCGGCCGAGCCGGCTGCGATCGGGCTGGCTGCAGCCGGGCTAGCTGCGGCCGAGCATCTTCTGCAGCGATGCGAGCTCTTCGGGGGTCGGCGCCTTGTCGCCCTTGCCGCCGCCGAGCCCGAAGCCCGAGCCGGCCGCACCGGGCGAGGCCGCGGGCTTGCCGGTGGCCAGAGCGGCGTTCTGAGCGGCGCGCTTGGCCGGGTTGCCCGCCTTCGAGCCCTTCTTCTTCGCCGCCGGCCGCTTGCCGGCGTACGAGGCGCCGGGGATCGGCCCCATGCCGGGGACCTGGGGCACGCCGCCCTTGGCCACGGTCTTCATCATCTTCGACGCCTGCTCGAAGCGCTGCACGAGCTGGTTGACGTCGGTCACGGTCATGCCGCAGCCCTTGGCGATGCGCAGACGACGCGAACCGTTCAGCAGCTTCGGCAGCTGACGCTCTTGAGGGGTCATCGACTGGATGATCGCCTCGGTGCGGACGATCTCGCGCTCGTCGAAGTTCTCGAGCTGCTCGCGCATGCCCTTGGCACCCGGCAGCATGCCGAGCATGCCCTTGATCGACCCCATCTTGCGCAGCTGCTGCATCTGCTTGAGGAAGTCGTCGAGGGTGAACGAGTCGGTCGCGATCTTCTGCGCGACCGCCATCGCCTCGTCTTCGTCGAACGCCTGCTGAGCCTGCTCGATGAGCGAGAGGATGTCGCCGAGGTCGAGGATGCGGCTGGCCATGCGATCGGGGTGGAACGGCTCGAAGTCGTCGAGCGACTCGCCGGTCGAGGCGAACATGATAGGCCGACCGGTGACGGACGCGACGCTCAGCGCCGCACCGCCGCGCGCGTCGCCGTCGAGCTTCGACAGCACGACGCCGGTGAAGTCGACCCCCTCCTGGAAGGCCTTCGCCGTCGCCACAGCGTCTTGACCGATCATCGCGTCGATGACGAAGAGCACCTCGTCGGGGTCGACGGCCTTCCGGATGTTCGCGGCCTGCTTCATCATGTCGGCGTCGACGCCGAGTCGACCGGCGGTGTCGACGATGACCGTGTCGTAGACCTTGTCGCGCGCGAACTTGATGGCCTGCTTGGCGACCTTCACGGGGTCGCCCACGCCGTTGCCCGGCTCGGGGGCGAAGACGGCGGCGCCGGCCTGCTCGCCGACCACCTGCAGCTGCTGCACCGCGTTGGGTCGCTGGAGGTCGGCCGCGACGAGCAGCGGCGTGTGACCGTCTTTGGCGAGCCACTTCGCCAGCTTGCCGGCGAGGGTCGTCTTGCCCGCGCCCTGGAGACCGGCGAGCATGATCACGGTGGGCGGGTTCTTCGCGAACTCGAGACGACGCTGCTTGCCGCCGAGGATCTCGACCAGCTCTTCGTTGACGATCTGCACGACCTGCTGGGCGGGGTTCAGCGCCTTGCTGACCTCGTCGCCCAGGGCGCGCTCGCGCACCGTCGTCGTGAACGCCTTGACGACCTCGAAGGCGACGTCGGCGTCGAGCAGTGCGCGCCGGATCTCCCGGACGGTGCTGTCGACGTCGGCAGGGCTGAGCTTGCCCTTGTTGCGGAGGTTCTTGAAGGTGTCCGCGAGGCGGTCGGAGAGCGTTCCAAATGTGGCCATGGTGACGACAGCTTAACCGACGCCGCGCCTCCTGCGATCGAGTCGCCCCGCCCGGGCGGGGCGGGCCGCGACTACGCGATGAGGTTCTGGACGAAGACGTGCGGGGTGAAGCCGGTCAGATCGCCGATGCCCTCGCCCTGACCGACCAGCTTGATGGGGATGCCGGTCTGCTCCTGCACGGCCAGGACGAACCCGCCGCGGGCCGAGCCGTCGAGCTTCGTCAGCACGAGACCGGTCACCCCCGCGTGCTCGATGAACGCCTGAGCCTGCGCGAGACCGTTCTGGCCGGTCGTCGCGTCGAGCACGAGCAGCACCTCGGCGATCTCGGTCTGCTTCTCGACGACGCGCTTGATCTTGCCGAGCTCGTCCATCAGGCCGGACTTCGTCTGCAGTCGCCCCGCGGTGTCGATCAGCACGATCTCGATGCCCTCGCGCATGGCCAGCTCGACCGTCTGGTAGGCCACCGAGGCAGGGTCCTGGCCGGGCTGCTGCGGGCGCACGATGCGCGCCCCGGCCCGGTCGGCCCAGGTCGCGACCTGCTCGACGGCCGCCGCACGGAAGGTGTCGGCCGCCCCGACGACCACCGACCGGTCGTAGTTGCGGAGGAACTTCGCGAACTTGCCGATCGTCGTCGTCTTGCCGACCCCGTTCACCCCGACCATCAGCACGACCGCCGGTCGGTTGCTCAGCTTGAGGGTGGAGTCGAGCTTCGACAGACGCTCTTCGAGCACCTCGCGGAGCATGCGCTTCAGGTCGGCCGGATCGGTCGTGCTGTAGCGCTGCACCTTCGCGCGGAGGTCGTCGACGACCTGCTCGGTGACGTCGGGGCCGAAGTCGGCCCCGATCAGGGCCTCCTCGAGGTCGTCCCAGGTGGTCTCGTCGATCGTCTTCTTCGCGAACATGCCACGGAGTGCACCGGAGAGGGACCAGGGGGAAGCCATGTGCGCCAGCTTATTCGGCCATCGGCGGACGTGCAGACCGTGCAGAGGCTGTAAGCTCGGCGAGTTGAAGGGGAGTACTCCCGCGCGGTGGCGTCGTCAATACGGAAGAGACCGATCTCGACCCGGTGCACCGGTTCGCAAGCGTTCGAGAGGACGCCCCGCGAGTGGAGGAGACCTTCGGTACCCGCTGCGTACTGGAGGTACGAACATGGACGTCCATTTCATCACCTGGGCGATCACCATCGCCGGCATCATCGGCCTGCTCTTCTTCGACTTCTTCAGTCACGTGCGGACCCCCCACGAGCCGACCATCAAGGAGTCGGCCATCTGGTCGGGTGTCTACATCGGCATCGCGATCCTGTTCGGCGTCGGCGTCGGCGTCTTCTCGAACTGGACCTTCGGCGGCGAGTACTTCGCCGGCTACGTCACCGAGAAGGCCCTCTCGGTCGACAACCTCTTCGTCTTCCTGATCATCATGACGAGCTTCGCCGTGCCGCGGATCTACCAGCAGAAGGTCCTGCTCGTCGGCATCGCGATCGCCCTGCTCTCGCGAGGTCTCTTCATCGCCGCCGGCGTCGTCATCATCGAGAACTTCTCGTGGGTCTTCTACCTGTTCGGTCTGCTGCTCTTCTGGCTCGCCTACAGCCAGGTGCGCGGCGGTCACGACGACAAGGACGAGGCCGACAGCAAGCTGATCCGCACGCTCCGCCGCATCATCCCCACCTCGAAGGACTACGACGGTCAGAAGCTGACCACGAAGGTCGACGGCAAGCGTCTCTTCACCCCGCTCTTCCTGGTGATGGTCGCCATCGGCCTGACCGACGTGCTCTTCGCGCTCGACTCCATCCCGGCCATCTTCGGTCTGACACAAGAGGCGTACATCGTCTTCACGGCGAACGCCTTCTCGCTGCTGGGGCTCCGTCAGCTGTACTTCCTGATCTCGGGTCTGCTCGAGCGCCTCGTCTACCTCGCTCAGGGGCTCGCGGTCATCCTCGCGTTCATCGGCGTCAAGCTGCTGTTCCACGCCCTGCACGTCAACGAGGTGCCGTTCATCAACGGCGGCGAGCCGATCGACTGGATCCCCGAGATCCCCATCTGGTTCTCGCTCGGCTTCATCCTGCTGACGATCGCCGTCGCCACGGTGCTGAGCCTCGCGAAGACGCGACGTGACGCCCGCACGGCGGCGGCCTCGGCCGACCGCCCCGGCGTCGCGCGCAGCACCGACGACGACCACTAGCCCCACCCGTCGTGCGGTCGCGCCCCGCGACCG